>JBBQRJ010000170.1:0-9301 GCA_038214955.1 Aggregatilineales bacterium
AGCGTTGAGGAATGAATTGATCGATAGATTTCCCTACGGCATCTTTGACACTGAAACCGAACATTTTCTCTGCCGCCGAATTGAACAGGATGATGATCTGGTTCTGGTCAATTGAAATGATCGCATCCATCGCAGAATTAATGATGCTGGAATACTGTTCGCTGCTCTCCTTAATGGCTTCTTCTGCCTGTTTGCGTTCTGTGATGTCACGGAAGATCAGCACCACTCCATTCAGTTGATGATTTTCGTCCCAAATGGGAGCGCCGCTGTCATCAATAGGGACTTCGCGCCCGTCTTTCGTCAGCAGCACCGTGTGATTCGCCAAGCCGACGATGACGCCCTCTCGAATCACTTTATCGACGGGGCTTTCCACTTTGACGCGAGTATCTTCATTGACGATCTTGAATACGGTATCTGAGTGATGACCGGTGGCGTCGGACAAATTCCAACCCGTGACCCTTTCTGCGACTGGATTCATGAATGTGATTAGCCCCGTTGCGTCGGTTGCGATGACTGCATCGCCAATACTGGTGAGCGTCACCTGAAATCGTTCGCGTTGCAAAACAGCTTCACGGTATAGACGCGCATTTTCGATGGCAAGTCCGCCGATTCGTCCTATTTCTTCCGCATCTTCAAGGTCTTGTTGGGTGAAAAAGCGACCACTGTCCTCGGTGGTGATTAAACTAATCGCGCCGAAATTCCGCCCCCGTGCGGTAATAGGCACAATAATTGCAGAGCGAAAGCCAATTTCCCGCATGATTTGCAACTGCTCGGGATCGCGTGCAGACGCAACCAATAATTCATCTGTAATGTTAGCGAAATATTCAGAATTCCCGGTGCGAACCACTTGCGGATAACCGCGTGTTGCGTCAGGATCAACCGGATAACGCTTTTGAAGTTCATACGCCCACTTTACTTTTTCCGGGTCGGTATGCGAAACCGCGACACGCCGAAAGTCTTCGTCATCTGTCAACAGGTCAACGGTAGCCCAATCTGCGATAGCCGGGGTACACATGCGCGTAATACTGGTGAGCGTGGCTTCATAATCCAGCGAGGAATTAATTTCTTTACTCGCCGCTGTCATAAAATGCTGTTTTATTTGTGCGGTGGCTGATTCGCGTGCAAGCGTAATTTCATGCAGTTTCTGTTTCGTAATGTCTTGAAACGTATTGACCACATACTCAACTGCGCCGTTTGCATCTCTCACGGGTTTTGACTGCACTATGGAATAGCGTTCTTCCCCGGTGGCTTTTACGCGAAAGCACAAGGTTATCGGTTGGGTTTCGAGTCCTGCTAACGCTAAACGCCCCGGCATTTGAGCCAGAGGAAATGGGTTCTTGTTTTCATCGAATAACTCAAATTGTTGAACCACCTCCCCTACAGAGGCGGCTAAAAGGCTTTCGACTGAAGGATAGCCGATGAGTCTTGCTGCCGTCGCATTGGCATAGATGAGCTTGCCCACCTTGTTTTGTGCAGTAACGCCGTCAGCGACACTATCTAAGATGGCTGCAAACAGTATCTCTGAATTGGATGACGAGAACATGAGTCTGAATCCTATGATCACGATTTGGTCTGATAAAAATGTAGGGGAGCAGCAACGTATACCCGAATCCTATTGCAATTGTAAACGCAAATCTCAAATTTCACGTTTAGCATCTTGCTCGTTACAGATACCATTATACAATAGTGCTTAACCCACACTAGACAATTTCGCCCAATGAAACGTTTGAAGTATAAAACCGGTACAACGAATGACGAATAATACGCAACGTCAAAACAATCTTAAGGCACTCTTTGCTGGTGGGGGGGATATAGGGAGGCTTCTGCAAGCTATCGATTGGTCGAAAAACCCACTCGGCGCACTAGAACAGTGGCCCCAAAGTTTGCAAACGGCAGTGAGTATGTGTCTGTACTCTCGTTTCCCCATGTTTATATGTTGGGGGGCTGAATTCATTCAAATTTATAATGATGCCTACCGCCCCATTCTCGGTACAACCAAACATCCTTCGGCGTTGGGGCAGCGTGGTTCGGAAACGTGGAGCGAAATTTGGCACATCATTGGACCCATGCTTGAAAGCGTATACCGCGACGGGAATGCGACATGGTCAGATGAGCAAATGTTTCTGCTCAATCGGCATGGTTTCACCGAAGAGAGTTATTTTACCTTCTCTTACAGCCCAATCTTTGATGAATCGGGCGGTATTGGCGGCATATTCTCAGCCGTTACCGACACTTCCAAGCGTGTACTTGGAGATCGTCGGCTGCGAACACTGCGTGCGCTTGGGGCGCGGACGGCTGAAGTTCAGTCGGCAGAGAAAGCGTGTGTCATTGCGGCGAATATCTTCAGCAATAACGCGGCGGATATTCCCTTCGCGTTGATCTATTTACTTGATGAGCGCAAAGAAAAAGCCTATCTCGTTGGGTATTCGGGCGTTGAATCCGGTTTAGCGATCAGCCCTAAAGTGATTGACGTTGCGACAGATGCCACATGGCACATGCTCGCCCAGATCACAACTTTCGATCAAACGACTGTTTTAGAGAATTTAGCCGAACGCTTTGGCACCGTCCCTTCGGGCATTTGGGAAGAACCGCCACATACGGCGCTGATACTGCCCATTGTCATCGCAGGTCAGGTGAGCGGTTATGTCATTGCGGGGGTAAGCTCACGTCTCCTGTTTGATGAGGAGTATCGCGGATTCTTTGGTCTCATTGCCGGACAAATTTCAACAGCGGTGGCAAACGCCCGTGCTTATGAAGCCGAGCGGAAGCGTGCAGAGGCTTTAGCTGAACTAGATCGCACAAAAACAGAATTTTTCAGCAACGTCAGTCACGAGTTTCGTACTCCGCTGACCTTAATTCTAAATCCACTGCAAGAAGTCTTGAATGCAACCGAAAATCAGTTAAACCCCACCCAGCAAGAAAATCTGCTAACGGTTCAACGCAACAGCCTTCGCCTACTCAAACTGGTGAACTCGCTGCTGGATTTCTCACGCATCCAGTCCAATCGTATTGAGGCGTCTTACGAGGCAACGGATTTAAGCACCGTCACGGCTGACCTAGCGAGTACGTTTCGCTCTGCTGTGGAACGGGCGGAAATGCGCCTCATCGTTGAATGTCCGGTGCTGCCTGAACCCATTTATGTAGATCGGGAAATGTGGGAAAAGATCGTCCTCAACTTACTATCGAATGCCTTCAAGTTCACGTTTGAGGGCGAGATTCGGGTGACGTTGAGCGCACTACCCGAAAGTGTAGAACTGACCATCAGCGATACGGGAATCGGGGTGTCAGCCGAAGAACTACCGCAGTTGTTCCAACGCTTTCATCGGGTGCGCGGCGCTAAAGCACGCACCTATGAGGGGTCGGGGATTGGTCTGGCGCTTGTGCAGGAACTGGTACGTTTTCACGGTGGACAAATCGGGGTAACGAGCGAACTGGGGCAGGGAACAACCTTCAAGATTTCGATACCGCGTGGCTTTGCTCATTTGCCCGCTGACCATATCAGCGCCCCACGCACATTGACATCAACGGCGATGGGTTCAGCCCCCTTTGTTGAAGAGGCGCTGCGTTGGCTGCCTACAGCAAACCCCAATGAGGATGACCCGCCTCTGCTGGTCTCTACCGACGCAGATGCCCTCATCTCCATCCCCTATTCGGGAGGGGATATGTCCGGGTCACGGGTACTCGTGGTGGATGATAATGTGGATATGCGCGATTACCTATCTCGTTTACTAGGACAGCGGTATCAGGTAGAGACTGCCAGTGACGGACAAATTGCTCTGGCAATGATCCAACAGCATCCACCCGATCTCGCCCTGGTCGATGTGATGATGCCCAACTTGGATGGATTTGGGCTGCTGCAGAAGATTCGTTCTGATTCGCGTGTGCAAACCCTCCCCGTGATTCTGCTGTCTGCACGGGCGGGCGAAGAAGCGCGGGTGGAAGGGTTAGAAGCGGGCGCAGACGACTATCTTGTGAAACCGTTCTCCATGCGCGAACTGATGGCGCATGTCGAGACGAATCTGCAAATATCACACTTACGCCACGAGATTGTCTCGAAAGAGCAGGATGCGCGTACCGAAATTGAACGCATCATCGAGGGCATTGCAGACCCATTTTACGCTATGGACAATGCATGGCGTTTTGTTTATATCAATCGCAAAGCCCAAGAGATGCTAGGACAACCCCGCGAAACGTTGATCGGCACGAATATTTGGGACACCTTTTCACCGGCGGGAGCGCCTCAGGCTTACGAGCAAATGCAGCGTGCTATAAGGGAACAACACCCGGTCACATTTGAAACGTTTTCCGATTTTCTCAATAGTTGGGTTGAAATTAACATTTACCCCAACGAGCTGGGGATCGCAGTTTACTTCCGGGACATCAGCGTTCGCAAAAAAGCAGAGGAAGTTGCTCGAATCGCACAGGAACAAGTCGATCAAGAACGGCAGCGGGTACTCGATATTTTTACGAGCATTGGGGATGCATTTGTCTCACTGGACAGAGAATTTCGCTTCACCTATTTGAATCGCCGTACTGGAGAGATGTATTTACAGTTGACCGGTAGACCGCCAGAGTCATTTATTGGAATCACTTTATGGGATACTTTTCCCGGCTCATATGAAAGTGATTTCGGGGTAGCCTACCGACAGGTGATGTCAACCGGCATTCCTGCACAACTCGAAAGCTACTATTTACCTTTCAAGACGTGGTTTGAGGTTCGTGTCTATCCGTCCAAAGACGGTCTATCTATCTACTTTGCAGACGTGACAGCTCAGCGTAAGGCACAGCTTGCGCTTCAGGTCGCAGAAGAACGCCTCCGCATGATCATCGACAGTGCGAAGGACTATGCTATTTTTGCGCTTGACCGGGAAGGTCGAGTCACAAATTGGAACACAGGTGCAGAACGTGTTTTTGGGTATTCGGAGTCAGAAATCATCGGGCAGGACGGCGCAATCATCTACACGCCGGAAGATCGCGCCGAAGGGATTCCAGAAGCCGAACTTAGCAAAGCGATAAGTTTAGGTTACTCTGAAAATGAACGCTGGCATTTGCATAAAGAAGGTAGCCGTATCTATGCAAGTGGAATGGTTCGCCCTATCCTTGACCAGAGCGGCGAACTTCAGGGTTTCACAAAAATTGCCCGTGATACAACCGATAGGAAATTGGCAGAACAACGTAATCGGCTGTTACAAGCCTTAGCGTCGAAAATGTCGGCACAGTTGACGCTTCAAGAAGTGTCTGACAGCATCATCCAAACGGCTGTTGATATTGTGGGGGGCGCGAGTGGAAGTATTTTTCTGCTCCTCCCAGAGAAGCAGGTTCTACAGCGACTTAGCACACTCAATCTCTCCCGTCAACTTGTCGAGAAATATGATCTTCTGCCGCTCGACGGTCTTACGCCTATTGCGGACGCGATTCAATTAGGCAAGACTCTCTCCATTGGGACGTTGGACGAGTTGATGAGCGCCTATCCTCACGTCGCAGAGACATTCCGCGCCAATAACATCAATGCCGTTGCTTGCATCCCCCTGATGATTGATGATCAGGTTTTAGGGGGTCTTTCAATAACGTTCTCTAAACCCAAAACCCTGAGTGATCCTGAACGTGAACTGCTAGAAGCGGTTGCAAACTTGTGTGTTCAGGCGGTGGAACGGGCGCGGCTCTATGAAGCGGAAGCAGAAGCGCGTCAAGCTGCGGAAAAATCGAGTATGCTCAAAACGCAGTTTCTGGGCATGATTTCGCATGAACTTCGTACCCCTCTCACATCAATCAAGGGTTTTGCGAGTGTGCTGCTGGCGGAAAACGTCGCATTGACTGAAAAACAAATGCAGTTTGTCCAGATTATTGATGAAGAAGCCGACAAGCTCACACATCTTGTGCTGCAATTGCTTGATCTTTCCCGGATGAACGCGGGAAAGTTGCAAATTCAGCTAGGTCATCATCCCTTTGCCGACGCGCTGCAAGTGGTGTCTGCTCAATTGGGCGTGCTGACAAAAAAGCATCTCCTGAACTTTGTGCTTGATGACGATCTGCCGCTGGTGATGATGGATGTTCATCGTATCGCGCAGGTGATCGCCAACTTGATCGGGAATGCCGTAAAATTTTCGCCTATAGGAAGTACAATAACGCTCTCTGCTTTCCCAGAAGGGCAATTCCTTCATGTGCAGATTGCTGATCAAGGGGTAGGAATACCGCCTGCCGCACGCGAGTCTGTTTTTGAAGCGTTCCGACAGGAAGACAATCAACCGGGGTTAAGTACAGGCGCAGGGCTTGGATTAGCCATTTGTAAAGGGTTGATTGAAGCGCATGGCGGGCGTATCTGGGTTGACAACAATAGTCCCACAGGGGCGAAAGTTACGTTTACTTTACCGTTAGCATAATGCATAAGGAACAGGTGATCACGATGGCACGGGTGTTAATTGTCGAAGACGATAGAAATTCACGCTTATTTCTTACGGTTGTCCTCTTACAAATGGGGTACGAAATTAGCGAGGCAGAGAACGCACAGGATGCGCTCAACCTGTTTGAGCGGGGGGAGATGTTCGATCTGTTGATCTCTGACTTACGAATGCCGGGTATCGACGGAGGGGAGTTTGTGGCTATGGTAAGACAGCAATATCCTGAACTCCCTACCATTATGGCAAGCGCCCACGTCTTCTCAGAAAACATGATGAGTTCACTCCCCGGCAACACCATCACCCTGTTAAAGCCGTTTAGCCGGGATGAACTCATAAAAGCGGTTACATCAGTCGTAACGTCAGTGCAAAAATAGGCTGATCATTGGGTTGAAGTTGTACTAGGCGTGATGATCGCAATTTAGTTTGCCCGAATGATGCTCAAGCCCAATGACTCATAGGGCAGCAGCACCTCGTTTGTAACAGACGCTTCGACAATGAGTCCGCTCACCTCACTGAGCGGCGCAATCACATAAGGGGACGCCGCCCCTAGTTTTTCTTGAGAAGCCAAGACAAACGTTTCGGCTGCCCTCTGGCATAACGTATATTTGACGTAGGCTTCTTCGTAATCGCCCGTACTCAAACCTGCTTCCGGGTGAATGCCTGTTACCCCCATAAAATACACGTCTGCCCGAATGCGATTGATCGCTTCTATCGCCGCTGCGCCCACCGACACGATGGAATGTTTGAACAATCGACCCCCGATCAACACGACTTCGACGCTCGGATGCTCTACCAGTTCTACCGCAGTACGGGCGCTGTGGGTGACAATGGTCGCTTGCAGGGTAGGGGACAGGTGGCGGGCAATCTGTACAGCGGTTGTGCCTCCATCAAGGATCACGACTTGCCCCGGCTTGATGAGCGATGCTGCGGTTCGCCCGATGGCGATTTTGGCGTCGGTGTAAATGTCTTCGCGTTTTGCAAAATTCGCAACCGCCGGAGATGCGGGTAATGCGCCCCCATGCACACGTTGAAGTAAACCTTCCTGTGCCAGTTCCCGCAGGTCACGCCGGATAGTATCTTCTGATAAGTCGAGTTCCTGACTGATTCGCTTGGCGATCACTTGCCCGTCCCGGCTCAACACGCCCAAAATATACTGCTTACGTTGACTGGTGAGCATTTTACCCCTCTCTTGCATGAAATATCTTGACAATGCACGAAAATGTCTGATATACTGCGGTTATGTGATAAATTGTGCAAATTCGTGCAAAACCACTGATGAATTTGCCCTCATTCTACCCATAATCGAGCAAGGAGGTTGACATGTCAAATCAACGGTTGATGATTCTCATCGCGGGTCCCTATCGCAGTGGTACAGGGGATGACCCGCAGAAAATGGCGGAGAATTTGCGCCATTTAGAGTCTGCATCCTATCCCATCTTCAAAGCGGGGCATATTCCCATGATCGGGGAATGGGTGGCGCTTCCCATCTGGCATACGGCGGGGGGTAGTCAAGTCGGAGATGATCTGTACGATGAAATTTTGCACCCTACCGCCGGACGCTTGATCGAACGCTGTGACGCAATTTTACGCCTCGAAGGGGCTTCAAAAGGCGCGGATAACGATGTCCGTTTGGCGAAAGAACGCGGGATTCCTGTGTACTATCACATTGATGAAATCCCCGTCTACCAAGCAGATGAATCACCCATGACGACCTAACGACGCAACCAGTCGCATCAACCATTTGAACTGGGCTGCTCGTTTGCGCTATTCCATGTGAAATATGCGAACGTTGGATGATCTTCACCGTCAGCAAGGAGTCGCTCAACCGCAATAGCGGCGAGATAGGGCGGGTCAACGGTTACGTTTTCAATACGCCAGCGGTTCGCCTCGTCTGCATCATTCGCGTAGAGCAGTTCAGGTTTTTCACCGGGCGAAAGCGTCACCGTGACCTGATCAAGCGGTTGGCTTAACCCTTTGCCCGTCGCCTTGATGTAGGCTTCTTTGCGCGTCCAACAGTTAAAGAACCCTATGATCTGATCGCTTAAGGGTAAACGGAGCAACGTGTCATATTCGCTTGGTGAACAGATCATGCGTGCGAGATGATTTAAGCTGTCAACAGGTCTGACGGTTTCAACATCAATGCCCACTTGACGCGCTTGTGTCACCGCGAGTAGTGCCAGATCGCCGGAATGCGTGAGATTAAAATAGAGTGGGGTAGTGTCCGCGTCTTGCACGAGATCAGGCTTACCGTATTTGCCATAGGTGAAACGAACGTTTTGAGGCTGTGTGCCTACATAGCTGGCGAGGATTAATCGCAGCGCGGCGCGACCCGTGATAAATCGCTCGGTGAGTTGAATGAGCTTGAATCGATCCGCACGCGCTAACTCCTCCTCATGGAGCAAATTTCGCAGTTCAAAGACCTGTGCGCTCGTTGCAGAGAGCGCAATTTTCCAGATGTGGACATCATTGGCGTGGAGCATGGTTTCACTTGTTACAGACCCCACACCACCCCTCCCCGAATTCAGGGAGGGGATCAACTACAAGCGGTATTTGGCTCTCCTCTCCTTTTTCGGAGAGGGGTGGGGGTGAGGTTTGTTTAACTTACCTTCTCGATTGACTATTAATCGAAGAAGTCTTTATCTTCTTCACGTAGATATTTCACGGCTTTGTCGGGGATCAAATTGACTCCCATACCCGGACGATCCCACACGTCGATGGTGCTGTTCTTGACGATGGGGTTGGGCAGTCCCTCTACGATGTCATACCACCATGACGGCTCACCCGTCGGGTACTCAAATGCGATAAAGTTATCCGGCAGGGCGGCGCATACCTGTACCAGTGCCGCCAAGCCTAGCAAACCATCGCCCGTGCCGTGCGGAGCCATCAGGATGCCATGTAAGTCG
>JBBQRJ010000171.1:0-9244 GCA_038214955.1 Aggregatilineales bacterium
CTCGGCATGGGCTTTGACAAAAGTGATCTGCATTTTGTCATTCACTATCAGCTACCGGGCAATATCATCAGCTACTACCAGCAGATTGGGCGTGCCGGACGCGGGATTGATAAAGCCTACATCGTCCTGATGCATGGACCCGGCGATGAGGATATTCAGCGTTATTTTATTGACAGCGCCTTCCCGACACCCGCTCAGGTGGGTGCGGTGATTGATGCGCTGCGGGAACAGCCAAAATCACGCAACGATTTGCAACGTGACGTGAATGCGCGTCTATCGGTGCTTGAGAAAATCCTGACGCATCTGGAAGTTGAAGGCATTATCGAGAAACGTGACTCGGCTTATGTGCTGTTGAAAACGAAATCTCAGCCGGATTATTCCCGCTGGGAATCGGTCACGCAGATGCGCTACGCGGAACTCCGACATATGCAAGCCTACATCCACGAGCGCGGATGCCTGATGCGTTTCATCGCCAAAGCACTCGATGATCCCGATCCGCCGGATCGCTGCGGACGCTGCAAAAACTGTACGGGTGTGGAGAGTAAATTTCAACCGAGCGCCACTGCTATCGCCCGCGCTCAACAGTATTTGCGTCAGGGCAAATCGCTCACGTTTGAGCCGCGCCGTCGGTGGGTGAGTGGGCTGCCGGGTATCGCTAAAACGACGGATATTAAGGTCAATCAAGCGGGGTTGGCGCTGTGCAACATTTATGATGATGGTTGGGGCGCACTCGTTCGTTCTGGCAGGACGCAGGGCGTTCGCTATGACGACTCGCTCATTGAGGCGGCGGCGCAAGCCTTACTCGCTCACTGGAAAAAACTCGCTGCGCCACCCAGACAGATTGTCGCTGTTCCGTCGCTGCGGCGTCCCGCGCTCGTTCAAGATTTGGCGTCCCGTCTCGCGCAAAAAACCCGTTTGCCCGTGTTAAACGCGCTTGATCACCTACAGCAGCACCCCCCGCAAGCAGAGATGCGTAACAGTTTTCAACAGGCGGCTAACGTGATCGGACGGTTTGCCGTCACGGAGGCGTTGAAAGGTGCGTCGATTTTACTGGTGGATGACCTTGCGGACTCGCGCTGGACGTTGACGGTGCTTGGCGATCTGCTCCAGCGGCATGGGGCTGGAGCCGTTCATCCGTTTGCACTCGCGGTCACGAACACGTCTGATTAACTCACCTTACGCAGGGTGTCCGTTTGACCCCCACCCCGCTCGCTGCGCTCGCCTCCCTCCCCCGAATTCAGGGGAGGGCGCAAACAGGAGTCTGCTTGTTCCCCTCCTCGAATTCGGGGAGGGGTCGGGGGTGGGGTCAGAAATAATGATCTGCGTAAGGTGAGTGATTAACAGATCAAGTTCCAATCCAGATTGCTAAAATGTGAAACTGCTACCCAATCGATGTGAGACGATGTACAGTTCATGCAAAAGACATATTTGCAGAGGTTTTTATGAATCGATTACCCTTGATCGCTGTGCTGATGCTGTTCGTCCTCAATGGGCATGTTGCCGCACAGGAAATGCCGTCACGCCAGCAATTACCCGCTGGTACGTGGAATCAAATTACGCCGGGAGGGGAAACAACCTGTGGTCACGGCGCACCGTACAGCTTTTACTACCGCGAAAGTCCCGGCGAAGACCTGTTGATCAACTTTCAAGGTGGCGGCATGTGCTGGAACGCGCAAACGTGCAACGTTTCAACCACTACGTTTGATGACTCGATCAATCCCGGCGATCCGAGCGATAACCCCGCGCTGTATCCTGTTGGGATCACCGATTTTAGCAACCCTGAAAACCCGTTCATCAACTACGACATGATCTACGTCAATTACTGCACGGGCGATATGCACACGGGGAATACGGTTGTGGGCTACGACTACAACGGCACATGGTTTGAAACCCGTCATAAAGGCGTGATCAATGCGACGACGGTTTTGAACTGGGTGTATGCCAACTTTCCGAATCCCGACTCGGTGTTTGTCACGGGATGCAGTGCGGGGTCAGTTGGGGCGGCGTATTGGTCAAGCAACATCATGCAGCATTACCCGAATGAACGGGTCGCGCTGATGGGCGATTCGGGTGGCGGCTGGCGCGGCGGTTTGGGTCCAACATGGACGCTGTGGGGGACGAATTACAACGGCGCAACCGGGGCGAACGTCAGCATTGAAAGTTTCTATACCAATGCCGCACGCAGCTTCCCGAACAATCGCGTGACTCAATACAACACGGCGTGGGATGAAACGCAATCTTTCTTCCATTTTGTCGGGTTCAGCGGGACGGAATACCGCGAAGGGTTACGCCTGAATATGCGTGAAATTAGCAACCGGGCGCGTAATTTCCGTTCTTATACACAGGGCGGCGATCTTCACTGCATTATTCCGCGTGCCGAGTTCTACAGCTATGCGGCGAACGGGGTGCGCTTGCGTGACTGGGTAGCCGATGTCGCGGCGGGTCGTGGTGTGAACAGCGTCACCTGTACCAACTGTGACACACCGGGAATCGTCGGGCAGTAGTTTTCAATTAACCTCACCCCCCAGCCCCCTCTCCGAAAAGTGAGAGGGGGAGACAAGCAGACTCGTCAAGTCCCCTCTCCTATTTTCGGAGAGGGGATTTAGGGGTGAGGTGCCTTTTACTTAACGTCAGCGCGTTTCGCCGCACACGCGCCACGCGCCGCTTTCTTGAGTCATGGCGTAAGCGCCAAGTTCCCACTGGCGCAGTTCACCGTTGTACTCGGTTTGAATCACACCGTCGCATTGGACAACTGCGTTTGATCCGGTTTGCGACACGGTATAACACGCCACATTGAGCAGTTCGGCACGCATGGCGCGGAACGATTGCGATTGCAACAGCGCCTGTGAGTCCCATGTGGCACACGACAGCGACTGCATTTGACTGGCATCGGCAACTAGCCGCGCCGATAGATAGCTGTACATGATTTGTTCCGGCGTTTGCCCCGCGCCGAATACCGGACTGGATACGACTGCATCAGCATCGGGCAGCGAGTCACATGCGCCGAGCGTGCGGACACGATCTGCAATCACCCAATTTTCATCCACCGCAGATGTGGACAAGCGGAATGATAAGCCGCTGTCCGACGTTCTTAGCGCGTCAACGATATAGCTCATTCCGATGTCAAGCGGAGCGCCCGGATCGGTATTCGTATCCATTGCCGCAACGAGACATATTTCCGGCTCAATCGCCAGCGCCTCGATGATGTCGAGCGCAGGGAACGGTGGCAGCGGATCGGGGATAAGGGGTTCGTCAACCCACGTTATTACATCGCCCGATTCTAGCGTTTGCTGGTTCTCGCCAATGCCAACCGTGCCGCTTCCAGCAAGGGCGTAAAACGTGACGCCACTCTCATCCAGCGACATGAATAGCGCAGCATCGGTGAGGGCAACGGGTAGATCATTGACGGTCAACCGTTGGGTTGTGTCACTCTCTGTCGTGATGAAAATGCCCGCTTGACCCTCAGCACACGGCGAGTCTGCGCGTTCAAACGTGAGGACATGACCCATTGTGCCGGATGCGTCCCCCTCAACGACGGGAAGCGTGGCAAGCGTAGGATCATTCGAGACAAGGCTTTTGCTCACCCATGCGATTGTTCCATCATCAAGCAGCACGCGCAGCCATGCACCATCGGCGCTTTGACCGTCGGTGATGAGCCGCTCATCAAACCGGAAGATGCCCACGACTTCAAAACTTGAACCCGCGCCGCTGCGTAAGTTGACGTTATAACCGGCGCTGTTGCCGATTTCGATGCCAGCGCCCACGATTTCACCCTGTTCATAAGCAGTGAGGCTGGTTTCTACGAGCGTCAGCGTGATTGTGCCTTCGCTTGCGCCGCTCAAACGGATCAACTGTGCTGATTCGTCGTTGGCGAGTTGATCGAGCGGGGTGATCGTTCCACTTGAGTTACAGGCGCTATCTAAATCGCTGGTGCTGCAAGCCGCATTGAGGGCGATCAGCGTTTCGGCAGTCGGGCAAGTCTCTTGAGCAACGACGCTGACACTCATCAGCACGCACAAAAACAGGGGGATAAACGACAAGGGTTTGAGCATGTTTACGTCTCACTTGGCAATAAGTCGAGTTCGGTCAACAGCGAATCGAGGGCTTGCAATGTGACCAGATTGCGAACCGTATATCCCGCGCCTAAGCTGTCGTCTGTGAAGGTGGCGGCGCTTCCCGGCGCTTCGGGGAGGGTCAGATGGAGCGTATCTTCAAGATCAACGCCGTAGTTAGGAAGGGGTTCAAGCGCGGCGATGAGGTTAATCACAGGGAGATCGTAATCACCAGCGATTTTGAGGATGATTTGATTGAAAACTGCGCTCAATTCGGGGGCTTCAGGTCGGATGGGGAAGGTATACAGCACGGGTACGACATCCTCAGCAATCGTTGCCAGCACGACTTCACGCATGAAGTAATCGAAAAGCACCTCATCAAATGCCATGACATCATTCGTGCCGAACATGATGAGCGCAAATGCCGCGTTGGATAAACGGTACTCGCAAACCAACGGGCTTTCGTTGGGTTCACACACCTCCGCTACTGCCCATGTGCTATCGAGGGCGCTGGCAGTCGAGAAACCGAGTGCGTTAGCGTAGTTGACTCGATTGAACGCATTTTCCTCACTGGTATTGAAAAACGCGACAACCGATTCAAGATCGGCGTAGTCGCCTAAGTCGTAATCCCCATCCCCGAAGGGGACGAGAAAATTGGGCGAGGCAGTCATCGAGTCGCCTACTTTGGAAAACATTTGCGGATTGCGCGGCACTTCCCGATTCTGTCCCCGCTCAAAGATGACACGGGCGTGATCCGTGAGTGCTGGCAAGATTGGAAAATCGGCAGGGTCAATGCCAGCGAGAGCGGCGGGATCGAAATCACCGAGGGTCGGCGGCGTGAGGTCAATATCTTCTTGAGCGAGGCTGCTGAATGCGCCGAATAGAACGGCGATTAGACAGACAGCGAAAAATAAATGACGTTGTTTGAACATAGATCGCAAACACTCTCCAAGCGGAAATTCACCCTATTATAGCGCATTGAGGCGGCGCAATAGGGTAGGACGATAGGGGACGAATCGCTGGTAACCTAGTCAGTCGGTTGCGCTTGCTCTATAATGGGATTGAAACCGGAAATTTTGCTGGGATAAAGACGATGGTTAAACGAAGTAGTTGCACACCCATTTTGGCGCTGATAAGCGTGATGTTCTTGCTGAGTAGTTCGCTGATTGTCGCGCAAGATGCAATTCGCGGTATCACAAGCGGACAGGTGTTGAATGTGCGCGAACTGCCAGATCGTACCAGCGCCCGATTGACTCAATTCCCGCCGAATACCGACTTCGTTGTTGAAGGTCGCAATGAAGCCGCCGATTGGCTGCTGGTCGCAGCGCCGGCGCTTGGGCAGCGTGGCTGGATCGCTATCGGGTTTGTGACCTTTGAGCGGGAAGTGCGCGTTAGCCAAGAAATCCCCGTGTCAACGGAACAGGTGACGACGGCAACGATGGTTGTGGGCGGTGATCCGAATGCGGGCGGCGCTCAACCCGAAGTGATCTATATTCCTGATCGCATTGACTACCCGGCGGTCTATATGACGGACGCGGTTAGACGCAATATCCGTAATATCTGGGCGCGGGGTCGTCAGCTTGGTAATGATCCCTGGTCACTGATGAAAGTCGGCGAAAGCAATACTGCCGGGACCGTCTATCTGTGCAATTTTGAATGGCGTGCGTATTCGCTGGGCGAATACACCCATTTGCAAGGTATTGTTGATGGCTTTAGCGCAACCGGATCACTGTGTCGGGTGAATGCGTCGGCACAAAATGGGTTTGCGACTGTCAACGTCCTTGATCCCTTGTTTGCCCCGGCGGACATGTGCCAGCCGAACGAATCATCGCTTGTGTGTGAAATTCGGCGTTCCCGTGCCTCGTTCGCGTTCATCTATATTGGGCTGGCGGACACGGGCATTTTGACGACGCGGGAATACAACACCAACCTCAGAGAAATTGTGAATCAACTGACTCGTGCTGGTGTCATTCCGATTTTAGGGACGTGGCCCACAGGTGACATCTACAACGGCAACAATCGTCCTCAGCTTTTCAATGAGGAAATTCGTGCGGTAGCGCGTGCGCTGAATGTCCCGCTGCTCGATTTCCGTGTGGCGCTATACAACTTTGAGAATCATGGAACGGGTCCCGATAGTTATCATCTGTCCGTGCGCGATACGACACGGAGTGAATTCGGGGGCGATGAGCTGACATTTGGGCGCACGTACCGCGAGTTACAGTCTCTGCAAATCCTTTACGACATCATGACCGCATTGAATTGATGGTTAAACTACGCGAATGACAAAATTTCGTACCGCTGGCGTGCGGGCGATGATCATGGTGGGCTTTACCGCCACCCTGATAACCGCCTGTTCGCTGACGCAACCTGCCCCTACTCCGATACCCACTATCACGCCCACCCTCTATCCGACTCCCAGCCCTGTGCCAACGACTGCCCCGACACAAACACTCGCTCCCTCACCCACGCCAGTTGTGTCCCGTGTGATTCCTGAATTGGCACAAGCCGACGGAATGATCTATGTGCGCGAAGAACCGAACACCCTGTTCCCTGTAATCCGTACTGTGAGTACAACTGCTCCTTGGGAAGCGGTTGGACGCACTGAGGACAGCCAATGGTTGGAAGTGGATTTTGATGACAGTTTTTCGGGTTGGATTGTGTATCTCCCCGATGAATACACTGTTGAGGTTCACAGCCTCCCTATTACAGGCGACTCCGTATTGCCTGATCGAGTCGCGCTGGTGACAGCCGATTCGCTGCCTTTCTATAACGATGCTGGCGATGCTGTTCAGGGTGAACTCACCAAACTGTCAGCGTTGCAGATTGATCTTCGCAGCGGTGATAGTAATTGGCTGCATGGGGTAGACAGCGAGGGACATCCCGGGTGGGTCTCCAGCGACGGAATGCTGGTCACTTTTGATACGGAGTCAATCACCATTGGCACCATTACGATCAGCGTTGCGCCATCACCCAATGCCCGTGTGCGGTTGGATTCAGGCGGCTTGCGTTTACGTCAAGCGCCGCACGCCGATGCGACGGTTCTGCTGAATCTGATCGCAGGTCGAGATTTAGCCGTCATGGAACGCACGAGGGATAATGCGTGGGTATTGGTGCGGCTTCAAGAAGGCTACACCGGGTGGGTATCAACACAATATGTTGAAATGATGACCCTTGATCTCAACGAGGTGCAACCGAATGACAACCCCCTACCGGTTGCCTACTTCACCCCGCCCACACCGGAAGGAGGACCATCGGTCATGATGGTGAATGGTGGCGCACGGCAAATCTTCCAGACGGGTCAGCAAATGGGCAACCGTGCCAACATCTTCACCACGGTTGGCGATAGTTTGACCGATACGCCCTATTTTCTACGCGGGCTGGCAGGTGGTTTTGATTTAGGGCAGTATGGGTATTTGCTGCCTGTGATCAATTACTTCAACGCTGATACGGGCGCTGGTAACGCATTTTCGCGGCGGGCAATTTCGTCACGGGCAGGGTGGAGTACCTTTAGCGTGGTGGTTGAGCCGCGTCCTGAATTGTCTGGAACGTGTAATGGAGGTGAGTTGGCGCTGGATTGTGAATATCGACTGACGCGCCCTGCTTACGCTCTGGTGATGATCGGCACGAATGATGCACCCGCGTTTGGCGCAGAAACCTATCGCGCCAACATGACGCGGATCATCGAGATCAGCATTGCACACGGGGTCGTACCGATTTTAAGTACGCTGCCGCCCCGCGCTCAATTCAATGAGCGCATCGTTGAATACAACGCGGTCATTTTGCAGCTTTCTCAGCAGTATGGTGTACCGCTCACGGACTTGTACAGCGCCTTGATTAATTTGCCGAATCGCGGACTGGACGCTGATGGTATTCATCTTTCCATTCCGCCGGGCGCACCTGCTGCAACGCTGGTATTCAATTCTAATAATTTGAACTATGGGACGACTATGCGGAATTTGACTGTGCTGCAAGCGTTGGAACAGGTGCGGAGTCAAGTCGGGTAGGGTGATATAAAGTTTTGCAAAAAAACAGCCGGTTAATCCGGCTGTTTTTCATTAGATTGCTGGCGGATAGGTCAGCTTACCCGCCCGCCATCGCGCCAATAATGCGAAAAGGTTCTCTCCCCGCTGTGACATCGGTTGGCACCGATGCGTCTGATGGTTCGTGAGAAATATCTTCCCCACAAGCAAAAAAACGGACGTAGGGGCGGCGCTGCTTGCTCACAGAATCACGAATAGTACCGCGCAGCATCGGATAAGCCTCCTCCAATGCATCCAGAATCGCACGCTGGGTAATTGGCTCTACAACCGGAAGCTCAACGGGACCGGTCACTTGCGCCAGCGCACGTAGGTGGGTAGGCAGTGTCACCGAAATCATGGCAGAATTTGCACCTCCACTGAAAGGACAGGGGGTAGATCGTGGACAATCGTTATCCAATTATCGCCCGAATCGTCGGAAACGTACACCTGACCGCCCGTAGTGCCAAAATAGATGCCACACGAGTCCAGCGAGTCGACAGCCAGCGCGTTACGCAGCACATTCACATAACAATTCTCTTGCGGCAGACCGTTGGTCAATGCTTCCCACTCGTTGCCCCCTGATCGACTGCGATAAACGCGCAGTTTGCCATCAGGCGGGAAATGATGGGAGTCACTCGTGATCGGCACGACGTAAATCGTATCCGGTTCATGGGCATGAACGGCAATCGGAAAGCCAAAATCGCTGGGCAGGTTGCCGCTGACTTCGTGCCACGATTCGCCAGCATTGTCCGAGCGCATTACATCCCAGTGTTTTTGCATGAATAGTATATTGGGGCGCGACGGGTGCATGGCGATGCTGTGAACACAGTGTCCGACTTCGGCGGACGCATCCGGCAGTTCAAATTCTGATTTCAACCCTTGATTGACAGGTCGCCACGTCACGCCACCGTCATCACTGCGGAACGCACCAGCGGCGGAGATCGCAACAAATATGCGGTTGGGATCGTCGGGGCTTAAGACAATGGTATGGAGGCACATACCGCCCGCGCCGGGCTGCCACAGGTTTCCCTTGACATCACGCAGACCGGGTAATTCACGCCACGTTTTGCCACCATCGCTAGAATGAAATAATGCAGCATCTTCAACGCCTGCATAAACGGAGTCCGGGTCGGTGGGTGAGGGTTCAAGATGCCAGACGCGCTTAAATTCCCA
>JBBQRJ010000172.1:0-9234 GCA_038214955.1 Aggregatilineales bacterium
ATGATCATGTCGCTTGTACAATCGTCTTCGCCTGCCATTTCCAACGCCTCAACCACGTCGCCTACTTTCGACGGAAGTTGTATCAGGACCAAACGAAGGAAATAACTCAGATGGATTTTTGTGTCTCTCCTGCATCCTCCAAAACAGCTCGTTGCCCTGAACGCAAATACTGGTTATCTGAACTACTTCGCCACCCACGATTCGTTGTTCCTTGCCAGTCATCATTTTCCCAGACCCCGCGCCGACCTGCAAACAAGTGCCTGTCGTCCGCGCCAACCTCGCGGAACGTCCGGTAGATTTCTGGTTCAAAAGCCGTCATGCGATTCTGCGAGCGTGCTATCCCGCTATTGCTGCCGGGAAACTGCACTACCCGTACCGCTTCCGAGATGTAGTTACCGCGTGCTGCCGGACTTTGCACTACGCTCCCAGATGAGATACCCCGATAATCGGGATCATTCCGAGCGATGGAACGCAGTCCGCCAGTCGATGCTCCATAATCACTTCCTTTCGCATTAAGTGAGATTGAATTCGGTTGAGAAAGGATGGTGCTAGCTATCGCTAGTCTAGCACCATCGCATCAAACGAGTGAAAACTAGTTAGTTAGCCCCAGCAATTTGCCAAGCCATAGTCGGTATCTTCGCTTTCGATACCCTCCACCGGATTAGCGGTGATCAGCGTCACGCCTGTATCGGTATAGCCTTCCGGGCTAATGCCAGTAAGCGTATAATATGCCAGCGCTTCCACGCCCATACTCGCCATACGCAGCGGATACTGCTGTGAGGTCGCCGCGATGCGACCATCCGCGATACCAGCAACACCTGCACAACCACCATCCACCGAAACAATCATCACATCGTCAGCTACGCCAGCATTCTCCACCGCAGTATAAGCACCGAACGCCGCCGGTTCATTGATCGAGTAAACCAGATTGATGTCGGGGTTGGCAACGAGGCAGTTTTCCATCGCCGTCTGACTGGTTGTTTGGTCGCCCTGAGAGTCTTGTACGCAGACTACCTGATCGCTTTCTAGGTCAATGCCAAAGCCCTCTAGGAAACCACCCTGCCGCAAGTCACCCACCGTGATACCCGGCGGGAAGCTCATCAAGGCGATGATCGCCTCATCGGGATTTTCCATCGCGGCACGCGCATACTGCCCGATCAAGACACCTGCCTGGAAGTTATCGGTCGCAAACAGCCCGTTAGTCGCATCTATCGGCTCGGTGGGGGTATCGAGCGCGATGACGACGACACCCTGTTCACGCGCCCATTCGATGGTTGGCACAATCGTTGACGAATCGGCGGGTACCAGCAGAATACCCGTTACGCCCGCTGCCACCATATTTTCGATGGCGGTTACTTGACTCGCATTGTCGGTATTGGACTCGCCAGAGGCGTTTAACAAGGTAATGCCGAGCGCGTCGGCAGCCGACTGTGCGCCTTCGCGCATACTAATGAAGAAGGGATTTGACTCGGTCTTCGTGATCAAACCGATGATGACTTCTTCCCCCCGTTCAGCGAGCGCAGTCGCCATTTCCTCAACGCTCATCGCGCCCATCGCGGCGGGGTCTAGTTCCTCTTGCGGTCCCGCGAGATCAATGAATGCTTGATCAGGCGCTTCGTGGAAGACGAGGTTCATGGCACAAACGACATTGGATCGTGTCACCGTGCGCCCCGGCACGACGACGTAGACAGGTGGCACCCGTCCAGCGAAATGGTACAGCGCGATCATCGCCTCAGCCACACCTTGATCGTAAGGATGCTGTGCTGCCGTCCCGATGAACTGCGATCCTCTGGCGATCCACAAGCCAGAGTCGCTGCTCAAGTCTACCGACGTAACCACGACATCGGTGCGGCTCATGCCGTTCACTGCTTGGGCACATGCCGTGCCTAGACCATCCCATGCCGTCCAGAACCCGGCGATGTCAGGAGTGCGTGTGAGGACATTCTCACAAGCCGCCGTCGCGTCTTCCACCGAGTTGACATCCTCGTCGAACACGATTTCGATGCCCGGATATTGTGCAAACGTATCCAGCGCCCCCATGCGCCGCTGTTCGGTCTGGAAAACGTGAAAGCCCCAGCGTAGAACAGCAACCTTGCCCACGCCGTCCAACGATTCCGCGATCAGTTCAGCGGCAGAGGCACCGATAGAGTAGTTGTCCGACGCCCCAAGCCCGAGATAGTCTTCACCCGGAACAAGTCCCGTCGGCATACTGTCGATCAGCACGACTTGAATGCCGGCGTCCGAGATGCTTTGCGTCACGTTACCCAGCGCGTCATTATCGACAGGGATGGTAAAAATGACATCGGGATCAAGCTCGATCAGGCTTTCAATATCTGCGATTTGTTTTTCCGCCCGAAGTTCGCCGTCGGTCACTGCAATCACTTCGATGCCGTATTGCGCCAGCGTTTCGGTGATACCCGCCACCTGAAGCTGCGGCCAGTCGCTCGAGAGCATGTGCATCGCAATCGCTGCGGTAAAGTTGCCAGCGCGGATGATTTCTGCATCTGCTTCCGTAATCTCAAGATCAGACAGCGGAGTTGCCGTTTCACCGTTTGGTCCCGTGCCAACAATCGGCAGTTCACCGGAACACATGATTTCCTCAGGCATCACTTCCTGAGCCAACGAACCGTGCAGCGTAAACAAGAGGATCAACGCCAGTGCAATAAGCGGAAGCTGCTTCAAAGTGGACTGTCTGCGTAAAATCTTTTGCATGTGAAAATCTCCTATGAGACGAATACTATAATCGAAAAATGGTCGCGTCTGAGTAGACCTGTCGGCTATTGTTTCCCTCGCTCCCTCCTTCCACAGGTGAATGGTTCACCTGTTCACCAAAATTGAATGGGGTATCGGCTACGATGTCTTTTCCGCAAAAAAGACCGCCGCGATGATAATCACCCCCTTGATGATCAACTGGACATTCGTTCCAATGCCCAATAGGATCAACCCGTTATTCAGGACGCCGATAATGAATGCGCCGACCAGCGTCCCGACAATCGTTCCCTTGCCACCGAATAGGCTGGTGCCGCCGAGAATCACAGCGGCAATCACATCGAGTTCCAGTCCCTCGCCGACATACGGGCGTCCCGCATAGAGGCGTGCCGTCATCAGCAGCCCACCAAGACCCGCCGCCAAGCCACTCATGATCAGCGTAAACAGCTTGACCATGTTTGTGTTCACGCCAGAGAAGCGTGCAGCCATCAGGTTGCCCCCTGTTGCCTGCACAAAGCGACCAATAATCGTGTGCTTGTAAAGGAAATAGGTGGCAACAAAGACCACTGCCATCCAGATCACCATCGTCGGGATCGGACCAAGGCTGCCCGCGCCCCAAATCTCCGTAAAATCGTCGTTGATGAACACAATCGTCAGCGTACCCGTAATCGTCAGGGCGATACCGCGTGCGATTCCCATGCTGCCAAGCGTGACCAAAAATGACGGAATCTTCGCCCGCGTGGTTAGTAATCCATTGAACAGTCCGAATAAAGCCCCGGTGAGCAAGCCCGCCGCACTTGCGACAAGCCAATGCCCCCCGTCGCGCAGGACAAAGGACGCCATCACGCTGGATAACGCCATGACCGCGCCAATCGACAGGTCGATCTCCCCTGCGGTCAGCACAAACGTCATCGCTAACCCGATGATGGACACGACGGCTGTTTGTTTCGCAATATTCAATAGATTCGACGACGTAAGAAACTGAGGGCTGGCAAATGTAAAAGCGACCATCAGGGCGATCAGCGCGAGGTAGACCATCCACTGACGTAGGCGCGTTCGCATCACAGCCGTAGCCGAAATGTGCGTGTTATCTCTTGCTTCAGTGGTTTTGCTCGGTTCCGAAATCATGAAGACTTTTTCTTCCCTTCGCCAAAATCTTTTCCATTATCTTCGCCATGATTTTTTCTTCGGTCACTTCTTCCTGCAAGAATTCGCCCTGAATCCTGCCGTCGTACATCACGAGCATTCGATGACTCAGCGCAATGATCTCCGGCATGTCCGATGAAATCAGCAAGATTCCGATGCCGCTCTCGGTGAGGTTGCGAATAAGCTGGTGAATTTCCGCCTTCGAGCCTACGTCCACACCCAACGTTGGCTCGTCAAGGATAAGAATCTTGGGCTTTCCAGACAGCCACTTTCCCAAGACCACCTTTTGCTGGTTGCCGCCACTCAGGAAGCGGACGATTTTGGTCACATCCGGCGGCACGATCCGCAGTTGCTGTACTGCCTCAAGTGCGATCCGGCGGCAAGCACGGGCATTCACAATACCCCAGCGCGAACTCTGACGGATCAAAGGGAGTACGATATTCTGCTCAACGCTGTGCCGCATGATCAAACCCTGTAAATGCCGGTCTTCTGGCACAAGCACCATCCCCGCCCTGAGCGCCGCGCCGGGGCTGGACACCCCTAGCACCTGACCGTTGATGCGGATTTCGCCCGTGTCAAACGGGTCAATGCCTATCAACGCTCTGGCGACTTCAGATCGCCCGCTGCCGATAAGTCCGGCTAACCCTAAAATCTCCCCTTGTTTGAGCGAGAAGGAGATGTCATGCAGTACCCCCGCCCGCGAAAGCCCGCGCACGTCGAGCAGCGGCGGCTGTCCTTCAGGTAGCTTAAATTGTGGTTTCACTTGTTTTCTGTCCACGTCGAGTAGATCACGTCCGACCATCAGTCGCACAATTTCGTCGATGCTTATTTCTTTTGCCTCGAATGTCCCAACGCGCTTTCCGTCTCGCAGTACCGTAACACGATCTGCCAATTTGCCAATCTCGTCCATGCGGTGCGAAATGTAGATAATTCCAACGCCCTGGTTGCTAAGTGCCTTCACCATACGGAAGAGGTTTTCCGCTTCATCCAACGTCAGCGATGATGTCGGTTCGTCCATGATCACAATGCGTGATCCCAGCGAAAGCGCCTTCGCAATTTCGGCAAGCTGGCGTTCCGCCGTACGCAGTTGCGCCACTGGCGTCGTTGGATTGAGGCGTATCTGATAGGCGTCGAGCAGCGTTTTGGTTTGGCGAATCATCGCACGCTCGTTCACGATTCCAAACGCACGCTGGAGTTCTTTACCGAGAAATATGTTTTGGGCAACCGTAAGCTGCGGAATTTGGCTTAGCTCTTGGAAAATGATGGAGATTCCAAGCGAGCGTGCTTCGTGGACGTTGCGAATTTGAACACGCCGCCCATCGAGGAAAATCTCACCCGTATCCATTTCGTAGACGCCGGTTAGAATTTTCATGAGGGTCGATTTGCCCGCGCCGTTTTCGCCCACGAGCGCGTGAATTTCTCCGGGTCTCAAGTCGAAGTTGACGTTCGTAAGCGCCTTGACGCCAGAGAATGTTTTGCTGATGTCCTTCATAAACAGTACGCCGTGATCGACTCCCAATCTTCCGCGCCTTTGCCCGTTTAACAGCAGGATGCTTGATCGCTGTCTAAAGCGTAGCAGAACTTATGTTAAGAACCTGTGAGAGGGGAATTCGGTAATGTGGGAAAGTTGTGAGAGGCGTGGGCGTTATGCTTTCGCGCGCAGCACGAACAAATAGCCAATCCCGCGTTCGGTAATAATCCGCTTGGGAATTTCGGGATCACCCTCCAACTTGAGGCGCAGATAGCGGATATAGGTTCGCAGACTCTGAGTCTCGCCGACAAACTCGGAATCCCATACCCGCGCCACCAATTCATCCGTCAGCATAAGTCGGTTAGCGTTCGACATCAGAATGTGCAGCAGCTTAAATTCCGTGTGCGAAAGCTTGACCGACTTCTCGCCAATGCTGCAAGTGCGTTCCCGACAGTGCAGAACTACGTCATCACACACGATGTCGGGTGAATCTGCTGTAGAACGGGAAAAACTTGCCCGGCGCAGCACGGCACGCAAACGGGCGAGTAGTACCTTTTGGCTGAAGGGCTTCACGATGTAGTCGTCTGCGCCAATATGCAGTCCGTCTACCATCGTGTCTTCGCCACTGCGAGAGGTTAAGACGATAATTGGAATATCCGAAAACTCCCGCACCCGCTGACAAAGTGCCAAACCGTCCATATCCAAAAGAATCAGGTCGAGGATAAGCGCGTCGGGCTGATGCGTAATTAGAATTTCTAGACCTGTCCGCCCTGACGCAGCTGTCAACACCGTGTACCCCTCCGCTTGTAGATTGATTTGGAGGAGACGACGGATGCTAGGGTCGTCGTCGATGACGAGAAGTGTCGTGTTATTCGTCATCGATGGATACTAATAGTCGATCTACTGTGGCAAAAAGTTGGTGGATTCCGAAAGGCTTCACCAAACAAGCGACGGCTCCGGCTGCCAATGTACGTGCCTGCTCGTCCGGGCGGGCTAACGCTGTGATTGCCAGTACCGGAATGCGCGATAAGTTTTTATCCTGTTGTGTAAAGGCAAGGAAATCCCACCCACTGACGGTGGGAAGCATTAGGTCAAGCAGCACGAGGTTAGGACGATGGGTTTGCAGATACGCCAGTGCATTGATGCCCTCGTTGTAAACAACCACGTTATAGCCTTCTGCCGTCAAATTAAGTTCGACGAGCCTTGCAAGCAGGCGGTCATCTTCGACGACGAGGATAGTCTTCACTTAATGCTACCGTTCTCAACCAGTTCAAGGGCAAGCGGGAGTGAAAATGAAAAGGCGCTCCCACGTCCAGGTGTGCTTTTAGCCCAGATGCGCCCGCCGTGACTCTCGATGATCCCTTTGCAAATAGGCAGTCCAAGCCCACTCCCTTCAATGCCTGCTCGCTCATGGTTAGGCACTCGGTAAAAACGCTCGAAGACTCGGGTCAAGTGTTCTGGAGGAATGCCCATCCCTTCGTCTTCCACTGTGATGACGACTCCCCCATACTCTTTATCGACCACACCAGAAACCATAATCGTGCTGCCCTGTAAAGAGTATTTAACAGCATTGTCAATCAGATTATGCAGCACTTGTTCAATACGTTTAGGGTCGGCATAGACAACCGGGAAATCGAGCGGAAAATTAACTGTTGTAAGCGTCCCACGTTGGATTTTTCGCTGTTTTGCCTTCACCAAACGCTCGGCAAGGTCGGGCAGCCACAGGGGTTCCTGTTCGATCCGCAGTATTCCCTTCTCTAAGCTGGAAATATCGAGTAGATTGTCTACGAGTTCGGTGAGGCGATCACAGCCACTGGTAATCGCTTCGAGACATTCCTTCCGAATTTCCTCACTCCAGGGACGCGACATGACCGTCTCAGCGTAGCCTCGAATAATCGCCAGCGGTGTGCGGAGTTCATGCGAAACGAGCGAGACAAACTCTCGGCGCAAGCGGTCAGCCTCACGAAGTGCCATCACTTGACTGGTTTCAGCCACCAGCATCTCGACGACAGAGCGTAAATTGGTTTCATCTGCCGGCATCGTGCCAAGTATTTTCCCTTCCTTGATCACGCTGACCCGATCAGCAACATGCGGAATCTCGTCGGGGCGGGAGGACACGTACAACACGCTTGTTCCCCTGCGAATAAGGGTGCTGATGACACGAAAAAGTTGACTCACATCAATTTCGGTTAAGCCGCGTGTTGGTTCGTCCAACAACAGAATCGACGGTTTAATACAGAGTGCTTTCGCAATTTTCACAACTTGCTGCTGGGCTAACGTTAAATCCTTAGCCCGTTGTTGAAGGTCAATCTTAACTTCCATCAGGTCGAGGACTTCCTGAATGGTTTTGTGAAGTCCAATCCAATCGATGACTGGAAACCCCCAACGACGCTTGCCGCTGAGGTAGTTCAGGAGGATATTGTCAATCACACTCATCGAAGGCACGAGGCTAGACTCATGGTGAACGACCCCGATACCCAACCGGGCGGCAACACGCGGACTACTCACATTGACCGGAGAACTGCCAATCGATATAAGTCCAAAGTCGGGTCGCTCCACACCGGAGAGGATTTTTACTAGTGTGCTTTTGCCAGAGCCATCCACGCCGAGTAGAACGTGAACCTCACCCTGTCTCAAAGACAGCGTAACCCCATTCAGAGCATTCGCGCCAGCGTAGCTCTTGCACAGATTTTCAATATGAAGTGCGATTCGATCTCTATCGCCCATCGTCGCCGCTCTGGTTCCACATAGGCTAATGCGCTGTCCAACCGCCATCGACTAACAAAATTGTGCCAGTCACCAGATCGGCGGCGGACGATGCGAGGTAAATGACCGCTCCGGCTACATCCATCGTATCACCGACGCGACCAATCGGTAAGCGCGACAGTACATCGGCGGCAAATGCGGGCGTATCGAGGCGCTCGGCAGTTCCCGGTGTGCGGATAAACGTCGGAGCGACGGCATTCACCGTAATGCCATACTGCGCCCATTCCAACGCCAGTACACGGGTAAGTTGATCGACACCGCCTTTACTGGCACAGTAGACCGCATGGCGAAGAATACCGACTTGCCCCGCCTGTGAACTCATGTTGATGATGCGCCCGTAACCCTGCGCGATCATCACTTCACCAGCCGCCTGACT
Organism: Aggregatilineales bacterium; assembly: GCA_038214955.1. Taxonomy (GTDB): domain Bacteria; phylum Chloroflexota; class Anaerolineae; order Aggregatilineales; family Phototrophicaceae; genus Flexifilum. Next base: position 8,469 of record JBBQRJ010000172.1, read on the forward strand.
CATGAAAAACAAACCTTTGAGGTTCACATCAATGAGTTCATCCCAATCAGCCTCAGTCACATGGACAGCATCATGATTCGCGCCGACCCCCGCGTTGTTCACCAGAATATCCAGCCGCCCGAAGTGCGAGACCGTTTCTTGCACAGCATTGGTAATTTGTTGCAGATTCTGCATGTCGAGAGCTACCGCGTGCGCCTGTCCCCCTTCGTCCTCGATCTGTTGAACGAGTTCGTGCAGTGACTCTAGTCCGCGTGCGGCGACCACGACTTTCGCCCCGGCATGAGCCATTGCCAACGCCAGATCGCGTCCAATGCCTTTGCTTGCGCCAGTCACGAGCGCAATTTGTTCTTGCAGATCAAAGCGAGGATAATTCATGTTAATCCTTCAAAAATGACTTTACAGCACGTTTTATATATATAGTCTACCAGTTTGCATGAAGATGGTCTGTCATGAGAATAGCAGTATTATCGTATACTCTGCAAATCAACACAAAATTTCCCGCCTGACGCGGCGGCGCGGTTGAAGCGCGAATGATCGAATTGACGGCATGACAATATCATGGATAGCCACTGTAGCCCTCTTTCATGAGCGCAATCAGGCGCTGCGTGGCGTTTTGTCCCATCTGGTAAGAAGGTACTTTGAAACAGGATGCTCGATGACAATCCTAAGCATGAATGCACTCCTCTTATATGCCAGCGAGCTTCGTAAAATTTATGCGACGGGAAATGCTACCGAACACACTTACCGTCCCGCGCTGAACACGTTG
>JBBQRJ010000173.1:0-9233 GCA_038214955.1 Aggregatilineales bacterium
CACCGGCGATGTGATTGAGAGCGTCGAAGCCTTAGAGTCACCGAGCCATTTTGCCCGCATCGACAGCGTGTTAGACGCTTGTCCCGGTGTTGCCCGCGCTACTCAGAGAGACAGCGTAAACATCCGACAAGGACCCGGCAACGGCTACGATGTTATCGGGGAAGTCTTGAACGGTTCTGAGGTGGAGGTTGTAGGCACCACGCCAGAACTTGACCGTTACCGCGTGCGTTTCCTCAGCGGGTTTGGCTGGGTGGTTGCAGATGGAATCATCACATCATGCACAGATTTACCCGCGCTGCCGTATGACACCATTGAGCATGTGTACGGGGTGATCGGCATCACCGAAGACGACATTCGTCTGCTTGAACCCTTTTTTGGCACACGCGCCGATGATTACCTATTCTATCCGCTCCCGCCTGCATCATGACGACACTACTCCAACGTGTTAGCGACGAACCGATTGTCATCATCAAACCAAACTTTCGGTTGGCGCTGGTCATCGCTGTGCTGTTGGCGTTGGCATGGTGGATTATGGCGCTCTATTTCTACCAGCGCGAAACCTTTCTCGTATGGGACGACCAGCATTGGACGTTTAGCCAAGCTCGGAATTTGCTGTCAACACCGTATCAGATTGCGGGCTTTGTCAATCCCCCCTGGAGTTTGATCCCGCTCATCCCGTTTACATTCTTCCCGCTGCCGATTGCGGCGCTGCTGCAACTGGTCATTTACTTCATGATTTTAACGGGGATTGTCTATAAACACGGCGGCGGTATTCGTCATCTGCTGCTGGCGCTGGCATCCCCGATCACTTTTTTTGTGGCGATGGAAACGAATATCGAATGGATTGTCGCGCTTGCGTTTCTCGTCCCGCACCAATGGAGCATTCCGTTTCTGCTGGTCAAACCACAGGTCGCGTTGGGCTACGTGTTGACCTTCACGCGGCACGAACTCATACGCGGATTTTTCGTTACACTGGCGCTAGTGCTGCTGTCGTTCGTGTTTTGGGGGTTCTGGATACCCGACTTACTTCTCAGCATCCAAACGAATACCCTGCATCGTCCGGTAAATTTCGCGCCGATGGTCTTTATCACCCTGCCGATTTCGTTTGCCATCGGCGCGTTTTTATGCTGGCGCGGGTGGCGCAAGCGTGATCCCGCGCAAGCTGTGATCGGTTGGCTGTTCTTTGTTCCGTATATCGCCCACTACAGTTTACTGCTACCCTACACGCTGTTTGGCGTGCGTTATCCCCGCGCTGCGTTACTGATCAATTTAGTAGTGTGGTTCGCTTTGCTGCGACTGCTTCTGCCTACGATTCTTTGACGGGCAGCCGAACCTCGATAGGGTCATTGTTAACGCGCACTTCGTAAGAAGGGGCTATGCACAACCGTGCCATTTCGCCTGTAAGTTCAGGGCGTAACCGTGTTGCCCAAAATGGGATCGCGTCGTTGCAGCGGTACGATCAATTCCCCGACGATATTCAAATAGCGTTCTGCGGCGTCCACATGATCTAATGCCTGTTGGATCGTCTGTGGTGAGACGCCTTGCGTCGGGTTGGCACACACATCACGGAACAACACAAGCGCCGCGTTGATCGCTGTTTGCGCTTCACGTAAAGCGTGCGTGGGCGGCGCATAGATCGGTTCAAGCGCGAGATCATTATCCGTCAAGCCGATGATCATTACATCGTCAGGTATCGCGTTGCAGGTGACTCCGGTTGTGCCAAACGCCAAGCCCCGCCAGCGCCCCGCAATATCATTGAAAGCGTTGTATAACCGTGACGACTCGGTACGGAGTTGGCTGTAGAGTCGGCTGTAGGGGTATAGATAAGCGGCATCTGGCACACGCGGCGTAAACGGCATATCCACAGCCCACGATGCTGTCCAGTAGAAGCGCCCGCCCATTTTGAACTGAATCCAGAAATAACCTGAACTGACAGACCCCAACCGCCCTGTCACCTCCACCATGACATACCCGTTTACAAGGTTTTCGATGCGTGTAGACGGATCAACCACGCCTTCATAAATGTAGCTGTTCGGTCCAATAATAATAGTAGTGCCAACTGAACGGGCAATCCGAACCGTTTCCACCCCATCAACGGGCAGTTCGAGGATGTTCCCTGTCCAGATCAACAGACGGTAATTGACCCAACCGTAGGTGATCCCGTCAATGGTATTATCGGTAGAAGCGCCTTCATCGAGCGCCCCCTCATAAGCGATTTGAATCCATGTGCCGAACACGTTGCGACCTACAGCGCGATACGTCGTGCCGAAGCGCGATTCCGGTATCAACAACGGGTTCTGCTCCCTCTAAGCCTGTCGTGGAGTCGGTGATAGGCAACGATGCAATCTCGAAAGTGAACGAGATCACTTCACGGTTGATCCAACCAATCGGGTCACGTCCCATAGGGCGGCGCACTTGCAGCCACAAACCATCCATATTGCGCCCAACGGCGATCAGGTTGTCATTGACATACACCGACGCGGAAGGGGTAGCGTCAAAAGCGGGAAGTTGTCGCACAAAGGCGCTGTCTGCGACCACGCGCACCGTGTTTTGTGTTTGAGCGAACGCGGGGACAGTCACAAGGCAAGCGATCAAGAAGGCTAGAAATTTTCTCATCATGTTCCGCCAGAAAACGCCAATCTCCCCCCATTGTACGCGAGTCAGACCAAAACGCCTACCATGCCAACCTTTTTGCACTGTGCTTACTATATAGAGTGTGGGCGCTCACAATTTCGGGGGTGTATGGACGATTTTCAAGCAATCACCCGTCTTAAACGCGGTGACATTAGCGGGCTTGCCGCTCTTGTAGACCGCTATCAGGCGCGTGCCGTGCAAACTGCTTACCTGATCACACAGGATACAAAAGCGGCAGAGGACGTAGTACAGGGGACGTTCGTGCAAATTTACCATTCGATTCAAGGGGTTGATCCGCGTCGCCCGTTCGCGCCGTACCTGTTTCGCAGCGTGATCAATGCGGCGGTGAAGGCGGCGCGGCGTGGCAAACGTGATTATTCGCTCGACGTGGAGACGTTCGATGGGCTGGATACGTTCGCGGATCGACTGCCTGATCCGTCCCCCTTGCTCGATGATGAGGCGGAACGAGCCGAACTTCGCCAATCCGTGCGTGAAGCGATGGATCAACTAACGCCGGAACAACGCGCCGCCGTCGTACTGCGCTACTTCCTCGATTTCAGCGAGGCAGAAATGGCGCAAGTCCTAGCGATTCCGGCGGGAACGATCAAATGGCGGCTGCACAGCGCGAAAAAACGGCTGCGTATCCTGCTCGGTGAAAGGTAGGTGAGCATGGACGATCAACGCCTGAAACAACTTCTCACAGAAATTGCAGAGACAGAGGTAGGAAACGAAATGGACTTGTTCCCGAAGATTCACGACGCCATCACGACGCCGATTGCGCCCCGTGCGCGACAGGCGTTCTCGCTGGCAAAATTAGCGGCAGCGGTGCTGCTGGTGATCCTGACTACCGTTGCCGCATATGCCTTCTATCAGGAGATCATTGGAGGCGATCCCGGTTTGGACGCCATGAATGAGGCGAACCGGATCACCTATTACGACATCAGTCAGCCGATAGTGAGCGACGCAGGCGAAGAATATAGCCTTGTAGTCAAGCTGGATTACGCTTTTGCTGATGCAAATCGCATCACAGCGGCGTATACCGTGACGGGCGCAGCCCCCGCGAGTCATCAGGTGCAGTTATTCACTAACCCTACACTGACGGATGATCAAGGGACGCCGTTGATGTGGCTGCTGCCGATTGGTGGCGGGGGTGGTGGTGGCGGAGGTGGCAGCGATGTTGACCCGAACGCGCCTGTCCCGTTTACGACGAGCGCTGTACAGAACTTTGATGCATCCATGCTGGAAGGCGCACCGGAATCTCTGAACCTGAATTTGCGCGTGGAAGTCGCCTTTTCAACGGCTGAACTGCGGGCAGATGATCCGTTCGGCATGATCTTCGCAGGGCAGACGCTATTTGAATTCAGCGTACCATTCAATCCCGGTGTGGTCATGGACTCGGCGCAAACGGTAGAATCCGAAGGGGTTGAGGTCACGCTGCAAAAAGTGGTGATCGCGCCGTCGCTGACCCGGCTTGAAGTGTGCTTCGATGATCCGGCGTCGGGTGAGCAGCCTTCGATCCTGTTCGGCATAGTATCGCTTGATGGTGCTGTAATCGTGCCTGAAATGCATTTCACGCAGTCGGGGCAAAATGGCTCATTGCTTGCCCCTGATCAACCTTGCCGTTCACTCATCTTGACACAGGCGTTGCCGCAGCAGGACGGTGAGTGGGAAATCGTCATTACGCGGCTGAACGTTGATGGCTCAGAGACTGCTGATGAGGTAGTGCGCCTATTGGAAGAACGCTACGGCATTACTGCCGAAGTATTAGAAGGTGGCGGTATCGGCTTCGACACGGCGGCATCAGAAATGGCGGCTGAATTAGGTGTCAACATCACACAGGCGTTAGACGAAATTCGTGCCGAACTGCAAGACGGTGTTGAGGGTAATTGGACATTCCGGTTTACTCTGCCTGAGTAAGTCAGGTGAGTGGGGATGCGGTTCGCCGCGTCCCCACTACGTCGCAGTTTTCTTGAGGAGTCCCACAAAGGCGGCTGTCGCTTTATTCAAGGTGCCGCGTTTACGCTGTGCGATCAAATAGCTGTAGCTGTCATCTGCGCCCGCCAGTGGAATCGCTCTCAACGTGCCTGTCGCCGTTTCGCGCTCAATAGCAATCCCCTGTACCAGTGCCACACCCAAACCGAGTTCTACACTCCGCTTGATTGCTTCGGTTTCGCCCAGAATAATCACCGACTCGCCGCGCAAGTTCTCCGCTCCCATTAATCTGGAGACGCGGGTGTGCAAGGCTGAACCGGGTTCACGGGTGAGAAAAACGCGATCATGTAGTTCGTTCAGATGCACCGATGCGCGGCTTGACCACTCATCCCCGCGAGCGACAATCACCACGAGGCGATCTGGCATGAAGGCTTCTACGCTGACTTCGGGGTGATCGACAGGCGAACCCACCAAGCCGAGATCAATATCGCCGCGTGTGAGCATATCAAGTAGATCAGTCGTATTGCGGACGGTCAAGCGAAGGCGATGAGTCGGGTAGCGTTTGCGGTAGCGGCTCAACACATCGGGTAGTAGATAAGTCGCTAGCGTAGGACCCACGCCCAACTTAAGCGTTTGCACGGCGATCCCTGCTGCCACATGCACCGCGTTGACAGTTTCATCTGCCAGCGCAAGCAGTTTTTCAGCGTAATCGTAGAGGGCTTGACCTGCTTCCGTCAGGCGTAAACTGCGGGTGCTGCGTTCGATCAATGGTGTTCCGAGCATTTGCTCTAGTACGGCGATCTGTTGGCTGACCGTCGGTTGAGTCATGTGCAGTTGTTCAGCGGCACGGGTGAAACTTCCCAAACGGGCAACGGTCACGAAAAGATGAATTTTGTGCAGGTCGGGAATGTTCATTCGAGGTTGGTTTGCCGCTGACGCATATCGTCAGAGGTTTGATGTGTTTTGTCCCGTAAAATAAGCGCCACGAGGTCGAACAGCAGCAGTTCAACGATTTCAAATAGGCTGCCGGCGGGCAGCGCATCGGTGAGTGTGCCGTTATTGGCGGAGATGTAAACGGGCAAGTGAATCACTACATCAGCATATTTAGCCATGTCGTTTTTCGGCTGTGCAGTAATCATCAGCGTTCGCGCTCCGTCACGTTTTGCAACGCTCAACAGGGCTTGAACGGTTGCCATAATTGCCGTACCCGAACTCGCAATCAGCAAATCCCCCGCGCCGATGGGCGGGGTCGTCACATCACCCACGAAATGCGCGTCAAAGCCGAGATGCATCAGTCGCATACACAGCGCCTTCATCATCAAGCCTTCGCGTCCCGCGCCAAAACAGGCGATTCGACGTGCGTTCAGCATTTCGCTGGAAAGCGTGTCCGTTGTTTTCGGATCAAGTGCATCCAGTACGCCTTCGATTTCGTCTACTGCTTTTTTACTCATTGCCCGGAGGTCGCTCATGGTGATTTGTCCTTTTTGCTACCGGGCTTGAGTTTACGTCTTTCCGACGATACGGCGCAAGGGCTGTAAACCAAGTCGCTTGCGCCGTCGTATTGGGTTCGCTTAGTTCGAGGGAGGAGGCACAACGCCAATTGTGAGCAGAAGGTTGGCGTAGATGCGCTGTTCGCCCGTCGCAATCACCAGTGACACATCCGATCCCCGTGCTGTGTCATAAAATTCATAACGCCCTAGCTTTTGCAGTTCCGTGTCGGGGAGCAGTTGACGAAATTCCGCGAAAATGGGTTGGTCTGAACCATCATCGGGAGTCATGACATGCGCCGCCTCAATCGGGATAGCGGTCACAATTCCTTTGAGTACATCCGTCACACTCAAAACCCCCGGCATAAAATTGAGATAGACGCGCTCGGCAGCGGGGTTGGAACGGGTGATGAACGGATAGTTTCCGTCTGCAATCAGAATAACGCTGCCATGACCGGACGCGCCGAGAACTTGCAGAATAGTGGGGTGAAGCAGTTGTGTTTTTAGCATCGTTGTCCCTTAAAATTGGCTAGCCGACAGTGACATCACCGCACAAGTGAACTTGAATCCCCATCGAGTCAAACATGGCGGCTTTAGCGGCGAACGCCTTGTCTGCTTCATCGGCAGTCGGCGCATAGACGACATTCAGGTGATTCGCCTTGTGCCGTCCCATCATTTGATCGCGGTTGACGCCGTGCAAAACCGCGTGCATGATGGGCCATTGCGGGGTGGTCAATCGCCAGCGCCGTTCGGTTTCTTCCGGCGGCAGTTCGATTACGGTTGCACGTCCCATATCGACATGCAGAGCGCCGTCCATCGTAAATACGCGACTCCACACAATTTCACCCGGCTTGCTGATTCCCTTGAGCGTGCCGCCCCCTAACCGGAAATACATCGACGGTTGGCGTTCGCTGGATGCGCCCGCGTACCCGCCAATATAATGCGAGGCTGGCGCTGCGCCAGAGATCAAGAACACCCAGACGTATTGAGCGCCATAGACATCACCCCACCGGAGATCGTGCAGCGTGGTTGAAGGATCGTAACCCATCGCCGTCCATACACGATTTGTCACAAGGGCATCAATGCCAGCGCCTTCATCCACTTCATTGAAATGGGGGAGTGCCTTGCCCGCGTACAGTTCTTCGCCTGTTTGTGCATACACAGGCGGACGATCCGGGTTATTCAGCAATCCTTCCACCAGATCAGATGCGGGCGTGAGGTCTTTCAAACCCTGCTGATATTGAATGCCAATCGCATCACAGCCGAATTCATGCGCGATGCGAACGGCGGCGATGTACATTTTGCATTGCTCAAGGATTTGCGCGTCGGTGAGTTCAGTTTCTTCGTCTGCTCCGATGACGAACTTCATGCCGCGATCATCTAACCATGTGCGAATTTGTTGTGCCTCAGCAGCGCTCACGTCGCGCATAGCGGCGACGAGCGCCGATTGACTGAGACGTTCCTTGTACACGCCCGTCGGGTTCAGCAGTTCATCATCAATGATAGCGTTATACATGCCCATACAGCCTTCATCGAAGATGCCCAAGATCGCCTTTTCGCGTTGGAGTTGTTCTGCTAACCTGCGCCCTAATTCAGCTTCCTGATTGGGAAGCGCGGCGGCGTTTAAATCACGAATATGGCTGTCATCGTGGATAATCTCCCCCGTCTTGATCCATTGGCGAATGCCGTTGAGGAAAAATTCGTCGGTGAAATCTTCGCTCCAAATGGTGCTGTATTTGACGCCCATTTTGGTCAGCGACCCGTTGAGGTTGAGCATTCCCACTAAACCGGGCCACTCGCCGCTCCAATTGGCAACCGTCAAAATGGGTCCTTGATGATTGCGTAAGCCCGCTAAAACGTGATGGCTGTACTGCCAGACGGCTTCGGCAACAATCAAACGAGCGTTAGGGTCAATGCGCTTGAATACATCCATTCCCCTACGTTGACTGCTGATAAACCCATGACCCTCTGCCGGGTCGTACGCATGTCCGCGCTTGACCGTGATTCCTTCGCCTGCGAATGCGGCAATCACCGTCGCTTCCATAGATTCCTGCGCCGCCCAACATTTCTGATTGGCGGACAGTCGCAAATCCCCACTGGCGATCAAAATCGCTTCATTGGCGGCAGTAGGCTCAAATGTACTTATTTGTGGGAACTGATACGTCATAAAAACGTCTCCTGTAAGAATTATGTTCAATCGCTTTCGATTGTAACGCTTTTTGCGTTCCAATCGATGTAAATAATGCTAGAATCGAAAGTATATATTTTTGAAATGGAGATTTTTGGGTGGTTGCCGCCAACACAATGGTTTCGACCCCCACGTTCTTGACTGGACGAGCTGCACTGATTGCGCGTGGGGTGTGGATCATCCTCACGGCAATTCTTCTGACCGCGTATGTTGTGGGCATTCCTTATACGTATAATGAAGCACGGCGGTTGAGGTTGGAGAGTAAACTATTTCAAAAGTTGGAATACGGGGAAATAAGCCTTGACTTGAGCGAATGGTCAGTTATAATTTCTGAACTTCTGACTTCTGGATGCGCGGGCAAAAGAGCCTGCAAACCCCAATCATCCATTTACAACTAAAACCAGAAAAGACTTGGAATCCAAGGCGGTTATCCGCAGCTTGGTTCTTTTTTCCTGTTGCGCGTCACTTCGATACGTTCGAGCGATGGGCAATAGTCGGTCTTGACTGTGAGGAGAGTTGGAGTATAATTTCTACTGTAGTAAGCACCTAGCAAATAGGTCGCTAAAAAGCACCTTAACAACAGAAAAGTGCGACAGAAAGAGTAAGGTCAACGACGGAGAGTTTGATCCTGGCTCAGGATGAACGCTGGCGGCGTGCTTAACACATGCAAGTCGAACGCTCGTAAGAGAGTGGCGCACGGGTGAGGAACACGTAGCTAACCTGCCTTCAAGTCTGGGATAACGTCTCGAAAGAGACGCTAAGACCAGATAAGCTCACGGAGTGTAGATTCTTTGTGAGAAAAGGGGAAAGACGCTTGAAGAGGGGGCTGCGACGCATCAGCTAGTTGGTGGGGTAAAGGCTCACCAAGGCAACGACGCGTAGGGGGTCTGAGAGGATGATCCCCCACACTGGGACTGAGACACGGCCCAGACTCCTACGGGAGGCAGCAGTGAGGAATATTGCACAATGGGGGCAACCCTGATGCAGCGACG
>JBBQRJ010000174.1:0-9230 GCA_038214955.1 Aggregatilineales bacterium
GACGACGGGCAACGAGCTGAGCATTCAAGAGATTTCTCGTATGATCCCGCAGATCAAGCCGCGCACGTTCGTGATGCACAACGTTCACGACAGCGGCGGCGCGGTCATCGTGCATACCCGTTGGGCAATGAGCTTCCTACGTGGACCGCTCACACGCCAGCAGGTGCAAATCTTGATGGCAGATGAACGGGCGCAGTTATTGGCGCGAATCGGCGCGAGTATGGCGAATATCCCGCAATCGACGCAAGCCTATGCACCGCCACCCGCCACCAGCGCAGGAGTCGGGTTTGCGGCACAAATGGGACAGCAGTCGGCACGGTATGCGCCGCCGCCCGCGCTGCCCGAAATGCCGCCCGCACCCTCTGCGCTGCCAGAACTCCCGCGTGATCCTTATATCCAGAACACACAGCCTTACAACACGGGCAGATCAACCGCGCCTATGCCACCTACGCAAGACCTTAGCACGGGACGCAGCCAATCGTTCAATGCCCCGCCGGGATTCTCGGCACATCAGCCGCCCATTCCTGCGGCGACCCCGCAATATTTCCTCGCGCCGGGGGTCAACAGCAACGAGGCGACAGGGCGTTTTACTCAGCGCATGGGCGCGATACCTATGGGTGAAACGGGCGGCGCGGCACTCGCTTATAAGCCGTATCTGCTGGCACAGGTCGCTATGCGTTTTAGTGACCGCAAAATTCAAACGTATATCGTGCGCCAGTACAGCTACCTTGTGCCGGAAGTCGATAGATCGGGGATCGTGCGGTGGGTCGATTACGGCGTCAAACCGCTGGATACGCGGCGAGTCTCTGGGGAGCCGCAAGCCGCCAACGCCATCTTTGGCGATCTGCCGTCCGGCTTGACCGATGCCAAGCGACTGGCGGCGCTTAAGAAAGAACTGGTCGATATGATGTATGCGACGGTTCGTCTGGGGATTCCGTTCAACCCAACGCTCGACCTGTACGGCAACCCTGATCAAGATTTGAGCGTGTTCCAGTCGCAGTTACAGCAAGCCGCCCGCGAACGTCGGGATGCTGAAATGGACGCGCTCACGGGGAAATACGAGGGTGTTATTGATAAACTGGACGAGGCGGAACGCCGCAAGGCGCAGCAGCTTGAAGCGGAACGGCGCGAATTGTCGAATTTGAAGCGGGAACAGTTGTTCACGACGGGTGAAGCGGTACTCGGTTTGCTCAAAGGGCGCACCTCGTTCACGCTCTCCCGCATGAGCCGTTCGGCTGTTTACAAGGAACGCTCACTGGGGGCGAAAAACCTCCATGAGTTCGACCTTCAACAGCTTGGGGAAGACCGCGAAAAGTCGGTACGCGACTATGAAGCCGCCGTCGCCGCCATCAACGAGAAGTGGGCGAAAATTGCCACCACCATCGAAGAGTATCCGGTCACGCCGTACAAGAAAGACATCACGGTTGAACTGTTCGGCATCGGCTGGATTCCGTTCTGGTATTCGGTGGTGAACGGTCAATCGCTGCTGCTGCCAGCCGCAGAATAGAAAAAGATAGGACTGAGGACTGAGGTTAAAGGACTGAGGAAGAGATATTTTCTTGCTCAATCTCGGTTTTACTCAGTCCTCAGTCCTTTTTGACTCAGTCCTTTTTTGACTCCGTCCTGCTTTTCGCGTTTAGGGAAGTTTGCGTATAATGAAAACAGTGTAAATGTTACAGCAGACAAACCTAATGACTCAGCGAATGGAACGGTTTAGCCAAGAGGCGCGGCGGGTGTTGAATGCGTCGGAGCGTGAAGCAACCGACATGGATCACCCTGCTATTATGCCGCTGCATCTCCTGTTGGGGATGCTCGAAGTGTCGAACAGCAGAGCCTATCGCATTTTGCGTGACCTCAGCCTTGAATACCGTGACGTTCTGCCGATGGTGCAAGAACTTTCGCCCACGATGGTTCACGCCGCCCGCCGTGTGATCGAACTGTCGCCAGAGACGCGGCGTGTGCTGGAATACGCCGTTGATGAGTCGCGCAAGGTGGGTTCAGACTGCATCGGCTCGGAACATCTTTTGCTCGGTTTGATGAAGAAACCCGATTACGCGATCATCAGCGTCTTGCAGCGTGTCAGCCTCGATCCCGATTCGGTGCGCCGTGCGACTCGCCGCCTGATGCTCGACTCAAATGATGCCGCCGAAACAGAAGGCGATGAGGATGGCAAGAAGCCCTCCAGCAATGGCGCTCTCCCCGCCGATCCCCGTATGAAGATCATTCAAATGGTAGACGAGGGCAAAATCACCGCCTCGGAAGCGGGCGATTTGCTGCGGGCGATGCAAACTACGTCTATGCCCGCCGTCGCCTATGCCAATCGTTTCGCGGGGGAAATTGAGCAGATTCGCGGGCGTTCCGTGCGGTTGACCATCATGGACAAGACGACTCGCCAGCCCAAAGCGGATATACGTGTGCCTGTAGATCGCTTGCAAGCCGAGATGTTCGTGCTGATCCAACTGCTGTACAACGGTCATACAGGAAAAGTCGGGGAATGGAACACGGCGAACGAACAAATTCAGGTCGTGATAGAGTAGGAACGCGATTATAAGCCTGTTCGATTCAGCCCTCGCCCCCTCCCCGAATTCAATTGAGGACAGGACAGTTTTAATAAACGAGATGTATTAAGGTTGCCGCCCGACCCTCAAAGGGTCAGGCTAGGGGAAAAAAGCCCCGTGAACGGAGCTAAACAGCCCTCTTTAGAGGGCTTACAGGCTTTTAGGGCAGTCGGAGGCTTTAGCCTCTGGTGGCAAAACATTTGTTAAATGTGGACTGTCCTCAACCGAATTCAAGGAAGGGAGTCCAAGCGTCCCTACAAAGATCATTTCCGCTCGAAGCCTGCAATGCATTCAATGTGATAGGTTTGCGGGAACATATCGACGGGCTGCACCTGCGTCAGCGTATAACCCGCATCCACGAGCAGACGGGCATCCCGCGCTAACGTCGAGGGATCGCACGACACATAAGCGATTTGGCGGGGCGCACGGGCGATCAGCGCGGCAATCGCTTTGGGCTTCATCCCCGCACGTGGCGGATCGACAACGGCGGCATCAAACTTGCCTTTGACGAGGGGTAAAACGGTCTCGGTTAAGCCTTCGATGATTTCCACATGCGGGAAACGCTCCAGATTAAGCCGCGCATCTTTGACCGCGTTCGGTGACAGTTCAATTGCTACGACACGCTTTGTACCCTGTGCCATAAATGCCGTGAATAATCCCACGCCTGAATACAGATCAAGCATCGACTCGCGTCCGGTGAGATCAAATTGATCAATGACCAGTTCAACGAGGCGGGCGGCTTGGGGCAAATTGACTTGAAAGAAACTGCCCGCGCTCACATGAAAAGTCTCACCGTGAATCACGAATGTTACTTTGTCGGGTGTTGTGGCGGTAGCAATCGACTCATCATCGGCGTTATCAGCGGCGCTCGGTGAGGCATCATCGCTGGCGCTGATCACGCGCTCGTTTGCGTCTGTGCCGACCATACAGCGCACACGGCGGGCAGGTGTGGTGATCGCGTCACGCATCGCCAGTAGTTCGGGGCGAATAATGGTGCATTCGTCAATGGGCGTGACGGTGCGGTTGTCCGGCGCGACAAAACCGAGTTCACCTGTGGGGGCGCTGTGGAAGGTGACATGCGTGCGGTAGAACCATTCATCAGGGCTGGCGATGATCGGGCGGAGGGGAATGTCTGCAAACTTGCCAATCCGCCTGAACTGTTCGCGCACGATTCCGGTTTTGTAGTCGAGTTGTGCCGCGTAGTCGATGTGCTGCCACTGACACCCGCCGCACGTCCCGGCACGGAAATAGGGACAGCGCGGCGTGATTCGTTGCGGTGATGCTGAAATGATCTCGTCTACTACTGCGAAGGCGTAGCGCCCGCGATCATCGGTGATGGTGGCGATGACCTGTTCACCCGGTAAACCGCCCGTGACGAACACAGCGCGTCCGCCGTGTTTACCGAGCGCATTGCCGCCGTACAGCATATCGGTGAGGTCAATCTGAATTTGTTGAGCCATCTGTTTAACTCTCGATTTTCACTAGGAAGCAAAAGCGCGTGAGGTTGAGATCACGCGCTTGCAAACCATTTCCTAAAGGCGCAAACTCCGTCCGATAGTTATGGGTTATCGATGCTGAAGTCATACTCAACCGCGCCCGGATCACATTCGTTGGTGGTTGAGTCATCCCCGTCCAGCGGACGCGCACGCCCACGTTCATCAGAACTAATCGTCGAGCCATTGACGGCGAGGCAGTCGCTCAACATATCGATCACACCGCTGCCGGGTACAAGTCGATGAACCGGGAGTCCGCTGTCATAATTGAGCGACGACTCAAGCCCAATGACCACAATAGCGAAACCGCCGCAGGTATCATCCTGACTAAAGTTGCCACTTAAACTGTTATAGCTTCCCAGACAGTTCCCACCGGAGTTATTGCTGACAATGGTGTTCCTGATGTCGGTTGTCCCACCCTGAATACTGATGCCACCGCTAAAGCCACCCGACGACGTATTGAACGCAACGGTGACAAACGAAAGCGAGAGCGTCCCTTCTGAGTAAATAGCGCCTACTCCCGGCGCAATGTTACCCGAGAACGTGGTGTTAACGATAGAGACTCCACCCCCACTGACAAACAACCCCGCACCATCGCCCGAAGTCTGATTGTCTATGAACGAACTGTTGGCAATCCGCGTTGTGCCGGCGCGGACGTACATTCCGCCGCCAACAGTGGATGTGTTCCGTTCGATGATACTGTTCTGCATGACCACATCGCTCGTTGTGAAGATGCCACCGCCGCTGTTTCCTTGTCCGTTCTTGATGGTAACGTTATTGAGTTCTAGGTAGCCCTCATTGTAAATATTACCCCCTTCACCCCCATTGCTGCCGAGTTCAACCGCCACTGAATTGAGGGTTAAACGACCTGTTGGCGTGACGAAAATGATACGCATGAGGGGGCTGGAAATGTCACGGATGAGTCTCGCGCCGTTTGCGCCGTTGATCACAATGTCGCTGCTAATTTCCGGCAGAGCCGCTTCAAAAAATATTGTGCCTACCTCGTCAAACACATAGTCGCCGCCGCCCAGATGAATGGTTTGCTGACCGGGGTAGCAGACTTCATCGTTTGCAGCGTTGATCGCATTGATCACTTCCTTGTGATCGGCAAAGTTGATGAACGCCGGGAAGGTGTAGTAGTTACATGGGTCAGTCGTGGCAGTGGGTGTAAACGTCGGCGTAAACGTGTTCGTTGGCGTAAAGGTGGGCGTCGGTGTATTGGACGGCGTGAACGTAAATGTTGATGTTGGCGTATTGGACGGCGTGAATGTGAAGGTTGATGTAAACGTCGGCGTGAAAGTCGGTGTGAAGGTTGGCGTAAACGTCGGCGTAAAGGTTGGCGTCGGTGTGTTGGACGGCGTGAACGTGTTCGTCGGGACAAACGTGTTCGTCGGGATCAGCGTTGGTGTGTTAGACGGCGTGGGTGTGAACGTGAAGGTCGGCGTATTGGATGACGTGAAGGTAAAGGTTGGCGTCGGTGTATTGGATGGCGTAAACGTAAACGTCATTGACGGTGTAAACGGCGGCGTGGGCGTAAACGTCGCTGTGGATGTGAATGTATTTGTCGGGGTAAACGTCGGCGTGTTGGACGGCGTGAAGGTAAACATCGGCGTAGATGTGAATGTATTCGTCGGGGTAAACGTTGGCGTTTTGCTTGGCGTGAAAGTGCTGGTCGGTGTATTCGATGGTGTGAACGTAAACGTCGCCGTGTTGGACGGCGTATTGCTTGGCGTACTGGACGGCGTAAACGTTGGCGTAAATGTCTCTGTCGGCGTGTCGCTTGGAGTCAGTGATTGCGTAAACGCTGGCGTGAATGTCGATGTTGCCGAACTGGTAGGCGTGGATGTGTGAGTGGGCGCGGGCGTATTGGTTGATGGCGGTGGAGGCACAAAGTTGATCGTATCCGTTGGGGCGATGATTGTGCTGGTGGGTGTGAATGTCCGCGTTGGCGCAGGCGTATTGGTGGGTACGACAGTAACGTCTGTCGGCTCATCTTCTGGTTCTGTAAAGTCAGGCAGATCAATGGGGTAAGTAAGTGTGAAACCCTCAAGGAGTGCTAAATCGTCTAATTCCTCTGCTGTGAGCTTACGTCCGGTTAGCCAACCGCAGGTCGTTTCCGTATCGTTGGGCAGCCCATCTACGCCTAAATCTTCGGGCGTTCCGAGACAGATATACGAGGTGTCCCCGGTTTCTAATTCAATTTCGTCGTCCGTATCAGGGTTCAACTTAATATGACCGTCAATGACGATCACCTGCATCAGGTGGGCGACATCATCAATTGCGCCGTAAAGATCGGTGAGTTGGCTGAGAACGAACGGATTCACTTCGAGGATTTTCAGCAGGATAGTCGAACCCATGCGAATATCCGCGCCATTGACCGTAATATCTACTTCAATCGTTCGCGGTCCCTGAACCATGAGCGCGTCGGGCGCTTCTATACAGTCGGATTCACCGATGTTGTTGCGGAAATAGAACGCTTGCATAGACGTGCGCGTGTCTGCATCAATGACCGCTAAACCCGTGAGATCCGTTTCAGGCGCGAACACCTGCCGCGTGATCCAGCCGGGTTGGTTGTTATAGGCGACTCGCACCCATTGTCCGGTAGGATCGATAGCGTCGGCGGTGAGGGTGACACCCGCCGGAACTGCGCCACTCACATCAGCAGTCAACGATGGCGAGTGGAATAGCTCTGCGCTGACCAGCGTGTTCACATCGATCAACGCGCCGGGAATGAAAACATTTTCCGGTTCAACGGCATTTTCAACTTCGGAACTGCCTAACAGCATGAATACGACGTTTTGACCGGGCAGTGTTTCGGGTAAGTTCGCCTGTAAACTCAGCAGTGCAATGCCCCACTCGTTAAGGGCGGTTTGCATAGGTGAGGTTGAAATCGTCTCTAAGATGGAGAGTTCGGCACGGTCAGACGGTAAGCTGAAATATTCTTCGGGTTGTGCCTCTGTAAAACTTGCTTCTACACTGTTATAGCCGTAGCACGCACTGTTGCGACCAATGCCGCCGCAGTTATCTCCCGTTGCGCCCAACGCCTGAGCAACAACGACAGGACATTCACCCTCACTCTGGGAGGTAGCTGTTAAGCGAATCGTGCCGATGAGCAAAATCAGCACCGCCGCCGCAATGAGATGCAATCCCCGAAGCCGCATAAATGTGTCCTCAATGGTTAGAGCGGTTGATAATTCCGTCTATATTACATGAAAAATGAGAAATAGGTCAAATTGTAATTCATAGAACTGAACATTTGTGCTATGCTTTATCTGTTTATTGACTAAGTATCAATTGTTTGGCACTCTTACGGTATCGATATAAGACTGAGTGGAAAAATGGCAGCACGAGCAAATCTTGAGAGAATAAAGATTCAAGGATTCAAATCAATTAAAATGCTTGAACTCACTCTTGAACCATTAAACCTTTTGATTGGCGCAAATGGTGCCGGTAAGTCAAATTTCATTGGTGTATTTCGCTTACTTAACGAAATTTTAGAGAGAAATTTACAACCGTTCAGCGGGGCGATAGGGGCTGATAATCTTTTATATTATGGTTTGAAAACCACAAACGAAATTGTGATAGACCTAGACTTTGGCAATAACGGTTACGAGGCTTCCCTCATTCCTTCTACAGACGATACACTCATCTTTTCAAAAGAAGTTATTCGATATTATGATCGTGCCAGATATCCAAACCCTTATGAAAAGGACCTCGGTTCTGGTCATAAAGAGACAGGATTATATTTAGAATCTAAGACCAGCCATTCTGTAACGATTGCTGATCATGTTATTAGTTCAATGAAAAGCTGGAAAATATACCATTTTCATGATACGAGCTCGTCAGCAAAAGTCAAACAGCCAATTGATATTGACGACAACGCAGTATTTAAGCCTGATGCAAGCAATTTAGCAGCATATTTATACTTACTTCAAGAGAGGTATTCAGACTATTACCAACGGATCGTAAAAAATATTCGACTTGTCGCTCCGTTTTTTGATGATTTTATTCTACGCCCTTCACGATTAAACCCAGACAAAATCCGTCTAGAGTGGCGTGAAAGAGGGTCAGATAAGTATTTCGATGCCAATACGTTGTCTGATGGAACGTTACGATTCATTTGTTTAGCGACTTTACTCCTTCAACCAGAACTCCCTTCAGTTATCTTGATTGATGAACCCGAACTTGGTTTACACCCATACGCGATTACCCAGCTTGCAGGATTATTGAGAAGTGCATCAACAAAAACCCAAGTGATTGTTTCTACTCAGTCTGTGCCGCTTATTAATCAATTTGAGCCAGAAAATATTCTAGTTGTGGATCGGATCGAGGGACAAACAACCATCATGAGGTTGAATTCTGATAAACTTGATATGTGGCTCGATGAATATGGATTGGGTGAACTTTGGGAGAAAAATATTCTGGGTGGTAGACCTCAAGGTTGGGAGGCTACTTCTTGAAATGGGTATTCATTCTTGTTGAAGGGCAAACAGAAGAAACTTTTGTTCGAGAGGTTTTGTATCATCATTTTATATTAAAGGAAATTTGTTTAGTCCCTACACTGGCAACCACCAAACGAATTCGGTCAGGGGGTCATTATAAAGGGGGCATTGTCGGTTACGGGAAAGTGAAAGGAGATTTACAGCGTTTGCTAAAAGACACAAATACATCGGCTGTGACTACTTTTATTGATTTCTATGGTTTGGGTGGTAAGGATTTTCCGGGATGGGATACCCAACCTAAAGGAACATGTTTTCAACAAGTAGATCATGTTCAGCGCGCTTTTGCAGATGATATTAATGATCCGCGTTTTATTCCGTACTTGGCATTGCACGAATTTGAGGCAATGTTGTTCGTTGATCCAGATAAAATTGCTCATGCTTTCCCCGAAGAAAGTAGCCGCCTCGGTTCTAAATTAAGTGCGATAAAAGCGGACTTTTCCTCGCCTGAGGAAATAAATCATAAGCATCCACCCTCAAAACGTATCCAAAACCTCGTTACCTCCTATGATAAAGAAACTACAGGGGTGATTATTGCTATGGAAATCGGTTTGGATCGTATCCGTTTAGAATGTCAGCATTTTGATCAGTGGTCAGTGAAATTAGAAGCGTTATCTGAGGCTACGTAGGAATTCACTTGTATCAAAGCCAACGATTTCTTTCTCTCTGTTCGCGTGCGT
>JBBQRJ010000175.1:0-9190 GCA_038214955.1 Aggregatilineales bacterium
TATATCCCACAAACGCGCTCCATCGCTGCCCCCTGTTATAAGGGAATGTCTGTCGGGTGAAAAAGCGACTGCATTCAGATGAGTATTCACTACTTCAAGCGAAGTTACCTGTTCTCCGCTTGCAATATCCCATAGCCGTGCTTCACCTTCTACCGTACCAAAGAAAGCAAAAAATCCATCGGGGCTAAAAGCAACAGCATTGACATCACTAAAATAATCTGACACAAAGCGGTTAAACTCGATTCCTGTCGCAAAGTCCAACACACGTGTAGTTCCGTCCAGACTTCCGGTCAAGATCGAACTGCCGTCGGGCGAAAATGCAACCGATGTAATCCCCGCTAAATGCGCCTCAAAACGTCGAATTTCAATTCCAGTTTCAACATCCCACAACCGCGCTGTGGTATCCCCGCTGCCTGTCAGTAAAAAGAGACCATCTGGAGACCATGCAACGCTTGTTACAATCCCTGTATGTCCTACGAGTAAACGACTTTCCGTACCCGTTATGGGGTCGATGATCACTACATCGCCATTTTGCAACCCTACGGCTATTCGACTGCCATCCGGCGATACGCTCATGCTGCTGATGAGATCGTCTGCCGTGTAGAGCGTGCTGTCACTGCGTGCCGCGTCCCACCGGATCACCGTGCCGTCACCGGACGCGGAAACCGCGCTCAATCCGTCTTGACTCAGGCTGACATCCCACACTGCGGCGTTGTGACCGGTAAACGTGCGAAGTAAACTCAATGTGGTGGGCTGCACATCCCATTGGGCAGCCGTGCCATCTGTCGAAGCGCTGTAGAGTGTGCGCCCATCAGAACTCAGTTCCAGTGCATTGATTTGCTGCGAATGAGCGCGGGTTTCCCACATTGTCTGGCGAGTGATCAAGTTCCACGCTGCGACTATGCCATCTTCCATGCCCGCCATGAGGGTTGAACCGTCGGGGGTATAAACAAGGCTCGTCACAGATAAGTTTCGCCCAAGCAAGCGTCTACCCTGTAAACTGCTATCGATCAGCACGATATTGATCTCGCCCGACTGAGCGCCTACGGCAATCTGTGATCCATCGGGGCTAAAAGCGATGGTCTTAATGGCGCTTGCGGGAATCATGCGATCCATGATCACATTGCCCGTCTCAACATCCATCGCTCGCACGATACCCGCTTCGCTGACGGCGGCAACAAATCGTCCGTCGCGGCTAAAGGTCACATCGTTGACGAAATCGCGCAGTTCCCGCACATCCCAGACCAGTTCGCCGGTTTCAGTATTCCAGAGCGAGACGCTTCCATCCCCGCAGCCAACGTCGGTACGATCAGCACACGCACCAACGAGCAGATGAATGCCGTCCGGTGAGTATTCGACTCCATTGAGATCAGACATTCCGGTGTCAATCGTGCGGAGGGTTTCACCGCTTTCGGTATCCCAGATGATGATCTGTCCGTCTACACTGCCGCCCGCAACTTGACCCCCGTCGGGACTGATGTCCGCGCTCAAGAATTGACCTACTTGTCCTCTGTAGCGATTGACAATCCACGATTGACGGATGGCACTCACCAGCGCCCGCCGTGCGTCTTCGGGCGGGTCAACAACCGAGTTTGCCTCTAACGCCAGCGCCAACGCCAGCGCGGGATCAGACTGCTGGTACGAATCACCTGCGAGGGCGATACTGCGAGCAAGGATCGACTCGCGGTCACTGGTGGATCGCGCCACGACTGCGATAGTCGCTTGATTCTCGGCGTCTCGCTGTGCGGCAACTGCGGTTGTCGCTTGCATCAACGCTTCCCCCTGTGCCACAAACGCCAGAGTCGCGTTGATTTCTGCCGCGCCCTGTGCTGTGGCTGCTACCCCTGCCTGAGTCAATGCCTCACCCTGCGCGAAGATAGCCGCCGCTGCATTCGCATCACTGGTGGCGGCAGCATTCGATAGGGCGGAGGCATTACTAAGACTGATAATCGACACAATCACCGCAACAATCAAGACCATACCCAAAATGATAAAAGCGAGTGTTCTAACCCTCGCGGCTCTTTGGCGCTCAAGTTCCGCTAACTGTGCAACTTTATACTGATTGCTTTGATTGATGTATTCGCTATGCAGTGTCGTCGGTGTTGGTTGTTTCTCTGCCGCACTGCTCAGCCACGTTCGCGCCGACTCTAGTTCTGTGCCGCGCAAAAGATAGCTCATGTCACGGTTCTGGCGATCCCATTCCCGCGCACGTACCAACAGGCGCGTATGCTGTTGGATGTAATCGAGATCGCTTGCCAACCCGTTCATCAACGTGCGGAAACCCGCTTCGTAATCGTCCTGCACGCGCATACTGACGATTTGCATTCGCTTAAACGTCTGCCAGTTGCGGAATCCAGCGGTTAAATCGGTGGGGTCAGACTGGCGATCAAAGCTGCGTCCACCCGCCCTTGTCAGCAAGTTGGTTTCATCAATATCACCCACAAGGATGGGGATGATGCGCTTGTTCACACTGCGGGCATAATCGATTTCACGGTTGACGGTATTCGAGGTCAGCGAGTTCTGGCTCACCATAATAATGAAGGCGTCCGCTGAGTCAATTCCGGCGTTGATTTCTGCTTGCCAGTCCGCACTCGCGGGAATGTCTTCAAAATCGACCCACACTTCAACGCTTTGTTTGCTGAGATCAGCGACTAGCCGCTGTGCAACATCAAGGTCTTGTCGGGAATATGACAAATAGGCTTTGGCGTTGATCACCGCGCCCGTGTATTTGCGTTCCACCTTTACTGCACGGGCGCGTTCGGCTTCGGCACGCAGATGTTCCTGATCCAAACGCCAGTTTTCGTTCGACTTGAGGATCGGCTGGAGGAAGCGGTCATGCGAGAGTTCGTACCAGCGGGCATTCGCACGTTGTTCGCCGCGAATGATGTGCCAGTTTGCCAGCAGCACCACATCAGCATTCGCCAGATCACCCGTGTGCGTCGCGCCTTGATAGACCGTGCCGCGTGTGCCAACAGGCGTGATCAACGTTTCAGCGAACCAACGGCGCAGTTTGCCCGCGTCAAGTTCGGGGCTGGTGGTATCGCGGATCGTAGCGACAAGACACGCATCGTAGTAGCGCATGAGTGCGCCCGTCACCTGTGCAAATTCATCGGCGTGATGCTGCTCGATGATCGCCGTGCCGCTGGGGAGCGACTGCCATAAACTGTCGCACACCACTTGCAGCACTACAGGCTCGACAAATTCCCCGATGATCGTCTTGACCGCGCCGACATCGGTTTCAACCTGTAAACTCATCAGGTCATCGACCAGTTTTTCAGCCACGCCCGGCGCAAAATTGACCGCCGTTGAATCCAGCGGCTTGGTGACTGCCATAAGCGCAGAATCGCGGCGGAGTCGTTCAAGGCGCAAGCGCGTCCCCAAACGTCCCGGCATCGCCGCCTCGAATGGCACCAGTTCCGCGATGTAGTCCTCGCGCATAGCGAACAAAATCGACAAGCCGCTGTCCTCGCCTAAAGCGCGGCGCACTTGGTCGAAAAAGATGGCGCGATCTCCCCAACGTTCGGGAAACGTGGTGAAAATTTCTTCAAATTGGTCAATGATCACCAGTCGATTGACGGGAATTTCAAATTCATCAAGCGGGCGCGGCACAGAACGCAGATACTCTGGCAGCGTCATTCGCGCCAGTCGTTCGGGTTCGGTTGCGCCAGAATCCCACCCCGCCAGCACGTTAAAGGTGTAGACGTTATCAATTGACTCGTCAGGCAGCGCCAGCGATTTCACCCCGACACGCGCCGGTTTCAAGATTTGAAATTCGGCGCGGGCTTCTAAGAGGGGAATCAACCCCGCGTTGATGAGCGAGCTTTTGCCTGCGCCGGACTGTGAAAACAAAATCACTGTTGAGTACGCCGACACCAGTGCCGACAGCTTATTAATCTCATTGCTGCGCCCGAAGAAACGTGCCTGATCTTCGGAGGCGAACGGACGAGGTCCTACATAAGGAGACTGCGAAATCGACGATTCCTTAGACATTTGCAGCCTGCCCCTTTTGCCAATCCACCCATTGTTCGCGCAGTTCATTGAGAAAAACGTCGGTTTCCTCAACATAAACTTGCACATTGGTTGCAGAAAGCTGCGACCCTAAATAATTCCGCAAATAATTCTCGACACGTTCTGTTTGCTTCTGTTTATCGCCTTCACGGAGAGGCTCGAACTGTACGACAAAATGGGGTTGTCTCCCTTTTTTCTCAAAGGTGGACAAAATTTGGAAAAGTGTCCGAAAACTCCACTCAGAGGCTGTGAAACCAATAAACAGATAAGAGGTTTGCCCTATACGCTCGGTTACGTAGGTAGGGAATGTGATAATGTCATTTTCTTTTTTGTCTACTTTTTCGCTCTCGGTTTTTCTCCGCGCAAACTTGAGTAAGTATCGCAAATGATCATCTTCCGATAAAATAAGCGATTCACTTTCATTTTGATGCCCATACAAGTGCATGACCATCGGTTGATCGGGCTTGGGTTCAACGTTGATATTGCCGCCTACCCATTCGCCGTCATAGTAGTACACGCGCTGCGGATGCTTGCCGTGATGTAGGAGTGCATCGCATAGATAATCATCGTAATTGGTCGTCACATAGAGCGAGAACGGCAAACGAGCGAGAATAGCGTGAGCGTCGTTAGGGTTGTTGAAGTCGGGTGTTTTGCCCTGTCTCAACCATTCCTCAATGATTTCTTCTTTAGCGACGAACTCTCCCAGTTCAAACGTCAAAAACTGGGCAACGCGGGCAAGATCGCCGTTATACGCATCAAATGGATATTTTTGCTTTTCTGCCCATTTACGGGCTGCTTCCGATTGTGGAGTGAGTGCCTTCGCGCTAATGGACGGACCCAAAAACGGTGTGCATTTCTCTTTCTGAATCAACCGGAATAGGGTATTCCAGAACGAGTCATCCAGTTTGGGTTTAGCGTGGGTTACATCGCCAGTAGGCGCAACCGTGACCACCGCAACTGACGAGTGTCCGCCTTGAAGACGAGACCGAAGCGCCCCCATGATGACGGAAATCCCTGTGTCAAATGCGCTTCTTGCATCAACATACTGCGCTCCGCTCAAAGGGAACGGCACAGATTCCGCTTCTGTGCCGCGTGCCAACATCGACATGATGGGGATTTGATGGGTAGCGGCATAATTGAGTTCGCGCAGCACCCAAGGAGATTGTTTAGCGTCAGGTGACAAAATGACCAGCAAACATCCAGCATGTTCAATCGCCTTTGCGATCACAACTTGCCAATGCGGTGAATCGGTGGGAATACTCTCATCTGTCCAGACTGCGATATTGGCGGCACGCAGCGCATCGCGTGTTTTTTTCATGAGTTCAAGATCACGGCGGCTGTAGCTTAAAAACACATGTTTGATGATCGACTCTGCCCGTGACGGTTTGCCCGCAGGGGTGGCGGGGATCGGGAACGTGGCGCTGTCGAGTTTAGCCATGCGTTCTAGCCCGCTGATCAAACGCGCTGTGCCTTCCGGCGTGAGTCCCTGTACCATATCAATGGAAGGGAGCAGTTTGAGCGCGGGAGACAACACAGTATTGGTCTCTAGCTGTACGCCGATCACGGGTTTACCGTGCGTGACCGCCTGTGCGAGTTCCCATTGACACCATTCCGAAGCAGCGGATTCGGGCGACAGCATGTAGATCAGTGCGTCACATGAGGTGATCGCCTTCTCCAGTGCTGCTTTCCAATCTGCCTCATCGGTCAAGCGATCCTCAAAATTGACTTGATGACCGCCCTCGCGCAGCGCATCAACCACTTGCCGTGCTTGCCACAAGTCAGTATGCGCGTAAGTGACAAAATAATGCGCTGTCGAACTCGAATCAATCATTTATGAATTCACAGGAACTAGTTTCTTTCGTACCGTAATTGTACTCGGACAGCAAAGTTTGACCAACATATTCATATCGAAAAAGGGACAAAATACTTTGTCATTTAACACGATTAGAGGGCTATGCTTGAAGATTTTCATTACAAACGATAGTCTATGGCTGAATTACGGAGGAGATTGACTCATGCCTGAAACATTAGAAGTCGTCGCAAATACTACCTGTCAGGTGGGAGAAAACCCGCTGTGGCATCCAATCGAGAAGATGGTTTACTGGCTTGATATTCCAACCGGGGCAATCTACCGTTACGATCCTCAAACTGGAACGCACGAGATTTTCCATCAGGGACAAGGGATGACGGGCGGTTTCACTATTCAGGCAGATGGGTCGCTGCTGCTATTTTCACTTGGCGGCAAAGTGCAGCGGCTCAATGACGGCAAACTGACTACGTTGATCAACTCGCTTCCGGGTGAGGAAAACAACCGCTTCAATGACGCCATTGCAGACCCACGCGGGCGCGTATTCACTGGCACGATGTTGAGCAGCGCCCAGAATCCGGCGGGAAACCTCTACCGCCTTGACCTGAACGGCACATTTACATGGTTGCGCGAAGGACTCAAGCTGTCTAACGGCATGGGTTTTAGCCCCGACAACAAAACGTTCTATCATTCTGACAGCCAAGCGCACAACATCACGAGTTATGACTACCACGAGGAAAGCGGCAACCTCGCCAACCCACGCACGTTTGCCGAACTCCCCGAAGATCAAGGCATCCCCGATGGACTCACCGTTGATGCAGACGGGTTCGTGTGGCTTGCCTGTTGGGATGGTTGGCAGCTTTTGCGCTACGACCCGCACGGTCACATCGAACGACGTATCAGCTTCCCCGTAAAAAGAGTGTCCAGTTTGACCTTCGCCGGAGAGGACTTGAGCGACATCTATGTGACCACTGCGGGCAGTGAGAATCCATCGCAAAACGGCGCGATGGCAGGAGCGTTATTTCGCTTGCGTTTAGGCATTCAGGGGAAACCAGAATACCTGTCGCGCATTCAATCCGAATAGACAGCTTGTTTGAGTCCCTTGATGTAGCCGATGGCGAACAGGCGACCAATCGCGGAATAGCCCGCGTGGTCGTTGTTGTCACCCGCCATCGTCGGCACATGGTCGGGACGGCACAGTCCGTCAAAGCCGATGTCCCGATAGGCTTTCATACAGGCGACCATATCCGTTTGCCCGTCGTCGTGAAACGTCTCGACAAATTTTTCTGCCGTGCCGCGCACATCACGCATGTGAACGAAAAAGATTTTGCCCTGTGCGCCAAAATGCCGGATCACGCCGGGCAGATCGTCGGTCATGAGCGCAAAATTACCCTGACACAGCGTGATCCCGTTCATCGGGCTTGGGTGCATGTCTAAGAGTCGCTGAAAATTCTCGACGCTCCGCATAATGCGCCCCATGCCGCGAATAGGCGATAGCGGCGGGTCGTCGGGATGCATCGCCAGCTTGACGTTCGCGGCTTCTGCTACCGGAATCACACGGTCTAAGAAGTATTTGAGGCTGTCCCACAAGCGTTCCTCGCTCACTTCGCCGTATTCGGTCAAGGGTGCGCCCTGCATCAAGGCATGGTCATACCCTGTGACCAATGCCCCGCCCCGCGTGGGAATGGTCGTAGAAGTACGCATCCAGTTCATGACAGGCATCCATTCGTAGCACCACACCGGAATGCCCAGTTTGCCCATGTGGGTGATCAAGTCGCAGACCGTCTCGATTTCTTCATCACGTCCCGGCAAACCGAGCTTCGCTTTGTTGAGCGGCGGGCGATTTTCGATCACTTCCAGTTGAAAGCCGCCATTCTCGTAAGCAGTCTTGACGCGGACGAGCGATAAGTAACTCCAAGGAAGTTCATCTTTAGGGACGGCTAACCCACGACTCCAGTCCAACGACCCTACAACATAATCGACGCCGCACTGCTTGACCATCGTCCATAAGTTAGTGTGCTGCGGCGGCAGGACTTCAGCTATTCTCAACATTGCGATCTCCATGCACAGAGTATTGCGGCTCAAAGCCGATCAGGTCGTGCGCCCGCTTGACGCTCACCAGCGCCGCCGATCCCTCTACGGGATGCTTCTGGCGCGGCACTTCGGGAAAGAACATCCGAATGAGCGACTGCGTATCGTAATCCAGCGAATTATGCGTATCGTTAACGAATAACGGATGAGCGCCGTCAAACGTTGCGGTCAACGCTTGTTCGACAGCAAGCGCGGCATCCCGTACATCAAGCAGCGCCCACAGGTTAAAGCGATCCATCGTGTAGGCTTGTGCTAACCGATCATCGATCCCGTCATAAGGCGGGATTTTCCAACCGCCGTCAGGGTATTCCAATCGCCGCGCCGAACGAAACGCCATACAGTGCAAGCGCACCTGTTCAATTTGCTGATCGCGTTCTTCTTGCGACAGCAGCGCGAACGAATCGAGAAACTCACGCATGGCATGGCGGCGTTCAATCGACTGCGGCGTATGGTGCATCTCTGCGCGATAAATGCCGGGAAAGCGAAAGGCAACGCTGGAAATGCCATCACGCCGCCAGAAATACCCGCCAATTTCCTCGATTTGCTGTTTCGAGAATGAATACGGATCACTGGTCGCCAGTGGGTGATCTTCATCTACTGGCAGGTAGTGCGGGGCAAATTCCCCGATGTTCCACGCACAGCCCATCGCATTGATCGAGCTGGCTTGCACGATGCGGCGAATACCTTCTTTGGCTGCCGCCTCAAAAACGTTGAACGTCCCCGCCGTGTTGATCTGGTAGACGACATGCCCCGGTTGATCAATGGGGTTACGGACTGCCGCCATATGCACGACTGCATCACAGCCGCGCAAGTTCTCGCGCACAGAATCATAGTCTAGGATGTTGCAAACAGCGTAGGTCGTGTGCGGCACATCGGTTTCAGCAATGATGTCCGTCAACGCCACTTCATAACCACGTTCTATCAAATGTTCAGCAATGGCGCGTCCTAGTAGACCCGCCCCACCTGTAATAAATACGCGCATGTTCGTTTAATCCGCATCGTCTCAAAAGTAGAGCCTACAGTTTACCTCGTTTCGCTTGCGTTCAACGCGGCGATTTCGTCGGGGTAATTAGATTCTAGGCGCAGTACTTCGGTAAAAAACATGGTGTAGTGATAGTTCACCTTCCAGATGTTCACTTTGTCCAAACCGACGGGTGCTAAATCATGCGTGGCGTCTAACGCTTGATACAAGCCGCCGTTCCAGCGATCAGCGGCGGCGATCATTTCCTCCCGATACCACGCGGTATCCAGAAACAGCGATTGATCGTAGTTTTCATAATTGCC
>JBBQRJ010000176.1:0-9170 GCA_038214955.1 Aggregatilineales bacterium
CCGCGCAGCATCAAATCCAACCGTGCGATAATCTCGCGCACGCGGTGGCGATACCACAGCGGAAACAGCTTGATCAACCCTTCTTGATGCATTTGAGGGTTCGACAGCAGGTATAGGCTCAGGAAGATTACTATCAACACGCTTAAGATGGTATCAGCTACCCCGCCCAACACTGGAAGGACTTGCCCGCCCAACTGACCCAACGCCGTCGCAAACTGCGAACTGGCAGTATCCAGCAGGGGCGCAAGTTCTACATCTTGCAGGAAGCTGAGGAAAGGGTACTGAGCCAGCAAATCGCCGTTTTGCCAGCGAGCGATCAACGCCTCGATACCTTGCGGCACAATGATGGTTGCCAGCACGCTAAACTGCTGTAAAAGCGTGGGCAGCGCCGCTGCGATGAGTACCATCACCATCGCAAGCACAAAAATCAGCGACAAAATGGTTGAAAGACCGCGTGAAACGCCTCGATGAATGAGAAATCGAATGGGCATGGTGAACAAAACAACCAGAATCACCGATGCCAGCGTCAACATGAGAACGCCGCGCACAATCCATGCGGCAACGAGGAAAATAACCACCGCCAGCGCAGTCAAAACCCAGCGCGTGACGGAACTATAGGCTGTATTGGGAGAGACTTGGAGCATCAGAAGCCAATCTCCATCAAATCAAGGGTAAATCACATTTATAAGAACAATACGGCGTTGATAAAGATACGGAAATTACTCGCCAATGTACCGAACTACGCACAAGGTGAGATCGTCGAAGGCGGGAAGTCCACAGCAGAAATTATCAACGGCATCTTCGAGCGCGTGCAGCAGACTTTCCGCCGATTCGCCCGCGTGCTTGATCACGGTTTGCGCTAAACGTCCTTCGCCAAAAAAATCGCCTTCGGGATTTTCCGCGTCAGTCAGACCGTCTGTGTAGTAGACCAGCACATCACCGGGTTGCAATTGCAAATCGATGGTGCCAAGTGGATTGTTGGGAAACCATCCCACCGCACGCCCACCACGCGGCAAATAAACCGTTTCGCCCGTTGCTCTACGACAGAATAACGGTGGATTATGCCCCGCATTGACTCCGCGTACCCGTCCATCAGGATGAAACGTGCTGTAGTAGACCGTCACGAACATACCGCTTTCGGTATCTTCAACCAACAGATCGTTTGTGCGCGAGATCGTCTCAATGGCGGACAAACCAGAGAACGCATGGGTGCGGATCATACTGCGGGCGGACGCCATAAACAGCGCCGCCGGAATCCCCTTGTCGGATACGTCTGCGATCACGACGCCGAAGGTATCATCAGACAGCGGGAACAAGTCGTAAAAATCGCCCGCCATTTCACGCGCAGACCGCCACTGTGCCGCCACTTGATAGCCGGGAATGCTCAATGTTTTGCGTGGCAGCAGCGATTCCTGAATTTCACGCGCCATTTGAATTTCACGGTCAATCCGCCCACGTTCAACCGCTAAACGATACAGGCGGGCATTTTCGATAGCGACAGCGGCTTGACCCGCAACCGCATTGAGCAGCAGCAAGTCTTCTTCTTTGAAATTGTTGTTACGGATGGCGGAGTCTACGTAAACCACACCGATCAGGCGATCTCTTACCATCATGGGAGCGCACAGAATGGCGCGTAACCCCTGCATGATAATACTCTGCCCCACTTTATAGCGACTGTCGTACTGGGCATTGTTTGTCAAAAGTGGCTGCCGCGTGGAGACAACTTCATTAACAACGGACGTGCTGTAACTCGCCTCTGACTGGATCGTTTCACCCGTCAACCCACGAGCGACACGAACGCGCATGGTGTCCTCTTCTGCCACCATCAAAAATCCACGTTGCGCCCGCGTGACCTGCATCATCGAATCCATGACGGTGTTCAGCACCTCGTCAAAATCGAGACTGGAATTGATCGTCCGCGTGATCGTATACAGTGTCAGCAAGTGTTCTTGCCCAATTTTGTCGAGATGGGGTTGTTCGATCATCAATTTATTCACCTTTGGTCATGGCGCAAGTATATCACTTTGCGCTCTCCCAATGACAATCCACGTTATACTCTGCCAAATCTTGATTCAATTGTTAGAAGGTTAGTCGCAAAATGCGCTTTGATGTTACGATTTTCCCTGAAAACTTAAATACGGTTGGTGATCTTGCCCGTGCTGTCGAGGATCACGGCTTCGCGGGGATGTGGACTTCGGAAACCGCACACAATCCATTTTTGCCCCTCACCCATGCCGCCGCTGTGACTAAAAATATCTTGCTTGGCACAGCCATCGCCGTTGCCTTCCCGCGTTCCCCGATGGTCACCGCGCAAATTGCATGGGATTTAGCGGAACAATCAAATGGGCGATTCGCACTCGGCTTAGGGACTCAAATCAAGCCGCATATCGAAAAGCGATTCAGCACCTCATGGTCAGCGCCCACGCCGCGATTACGCGAATATATTGAGTCGCTGCGGGCGATCTGGAGCAATTTTCAAAACAATACGCCGCTCCGTTATGCTGGCGAACATTACAAATTCTCGTTGATGACGCCGTTTTTCAAACCGAACCCTATCTCCCACCCTGAGATTCCTGTGTATATCGCAGGCGTTAATGAACATCTATGTCGGTTGGCGGGCGAAATGTGTCAGGGATTCCACATTCATCCCTTCCATACGGTTCGATATTTGAAGGAACTGATCATCCCCAACATCGAGCAGGGCGCTGCAAAAACCGGACGCAGCGCGAAAGACTGCGCCCTAAGCTGCGCGATCTTTGTGGTGACGGGTAATGATGCCGACGAAACCGCGCAAAACAAACTTGCCGTCAAATCGCAAATCGCGTTTTATGCCAGCACGCCCAGTTACAGCACCGTGCTTGAACTGCATGGCATGGGCGATTTGCATGTGAAATTGAACGAGCTGTCGCGTCAGGGGCGCTGGTATGAAATGGGCGACTTGATCAGCGATGATTTGCTCAATGAAATGGCGGTGATCGCCCCGATAGATGAGTTGGCTGAGGCGGTAAAGGCGCGTTATGATGGATTGCTGGATCGAGTGGGCTATTACATGCCGTTCGTCCCCGCTGAAGCGGATAAGGCGCTCATGTGGAAGACCGCTGCCGAAACGTTTGCCACTTAAGCCTCAAGGGGGAAATAATTCTGAGCATCCTAAAACAGGTTAATCTTGCCGTCGCTTTCTTTCTGGAATTAGCGGTTTTAGCTGCCCTTGCCTATTGGGGTTATCAAAATGGGCAGGGGTTGATCCTTCAGATCGGGCTGTGTATCTTGGCGCCAGCCCTAGCGATTGGCGTCTGGGCAGTGTGGGGAGCGCCGAAATCAACACGGCGATTAAGCGGCATCGGTTTGTTAATCCTGCGGATTGTGTTCTTCGGCGCAGGCGCATTGGCGCTATTTGCGGCGGGACAGCCGACGTTAGGCGTGTTGTTCACCGTATTGATCACGATAAACCTGATACTGGTCTACGCATGGCATCAAGACACAGGGACGGCTACGGTATAATAAGACCCAGCTATTTCATCATTTTTGGGGCGATAGATTGCCCTGTTTAAAGAGAGGATAACTTGTGACTACCCCTATTGATTATGCACATGAACACGCGGCGACGTTTCGCCAGCAGTTGTACGAATTGATCCGCATTCCTAGCGTGAGTACCGACTCTACGCTGGCGGGTGAAGTACAACGGGCAGCTAATTGGTTAGCAGATGATCTGCGGCGAATCGGGATGGGCAATGTCGCGGTGCTGCCGACGGCGGGACATCCCGTCGTGTATGCCGATTGGCTGGAAGCGGGCGACGATAAGCCAACCGTGTTGATCTACGGGCATTATGATGTACAGCCCGCCGATCAAGAAAAGGACGGTTGGTCAAGCCCCCCGTTTGAACCTGTCGAGCGCGAAGGGTTTATCTATGCGCGTGGCTCGTCTGATGACAAGGGGCAAGCATTCATCCATTTGAAAGCGGTTGAGTCGCTCCTGAAAACGGTGGGCGCACTGCCGGTCAACGTGAAATTTATCCTCGAAGGCGAGGAGGAAATCGGCTCGAAGAACCTGCAACCTTTCCTTAAGACCTACGCGGATATGCTCAAGGCGGACATCGCTGTAATTTCGGACACGGGCATGACCGTCGCCGATCAACCGGAAGTGACGCGGGCGCTGCGCGGCTTGACCTACATGGAGCTGCACGTCACCAGTTCGAGAATCGATTTGCACAGCGGCGGTTACGGGGGTGCGGTGCATAACCCCGCGCTGGCGCTGGCGCAGATTATCGCCAAACTGCACAACGCAGATAACAGCATCGCTGTCCCCGGCTTCTATGACAAAGTGCGTCCGCTCAATGAGGCGGATCGCGCCGAAATCGCCAAACTTGCCTACACCGACGAGCAATTCCTCAACATCACGGGTGCGCCGGGCGTATGGGGTGAAGAAGGTTACACGGCTGATGAGCGTGTTGTGGGACGCCCCACGATGGAGATCAACGGGTTGTTGAGCGGGTGGACGGGTGAAGGCGCAAAAACCGTGCTGCCCGCCAAAGCGATGGCAAAAATTAGCTGTCGCCTCGTCGCAGACCAAGACCCGCACGAAATTTATGAACTGACTAAAGCGTACATCGCGCAGATCACACCTTCGACAGTCCGGTCAGAACTCAAGCTGTTGAACATGGGCGACCCCGCCATGATCGATCCGAATTTGCCGGAGATGAAAGCGGCGGTTAGAGCGTATGAGCGTGGTTGGGGCAAAGCGCCGTTGTTCTCGCGCACAGGCGGCAGTATCCCGGTGGTAGCAGACTTCAAGCGGGTGCTTGGCGTCAATACCATTATGCTCGGTTTTGGCTTGAACACCGATGGCGCACATGGTCCCGACGAACACTATTCGATTGAGATGTTCCATAAAGGCATTGACACGGCGATCTATTTTCTAGAAGAAGTCGCTAAATAAAAGCTGACAGTTAAAAGTTAAAAGTCAGAAAGTTAAAAGTAGAGAGCAAAATGCTTTTTGACTTTTAACTCATCTTACGCAGATCGTTACTTCTGACCCCACCCCCGACCCCTCCCCGAATTCGAGGAGGGGAGTAAGTACACTCCTGTTTGCGCCCTCCCCTGAATTCGGGGGAGGGAGGCGAGCGCAGCGAGCGGGGTGGGGGTCAAACTGATACTCTGCGTAAGGTGAAGTTCATAACAAAGGGGGCTAGATGAACGCAGCAGCACGATTGACCGTCTTCATTGGGATTTTACTCATCGCAGGAATCGCATGGGCGCAGGATGATACAACGCCTCTCATCAACGGTTTGACCCGCGTCAGTTTTGTGATCGACGCACCGCCGCAAGAGTTTCAGGTGATCACCCATGTGAATACGCCCACAACGCTTATCGCACGCGCTGAACCTGCCGATTTCCCGTTCACGGTAGAAGTGCGTGACCCTGATGGGGAGGTCGTGGCGCTTTGGACACGAGTCTCGACAACGCGCCTTACCTTGAACCAAACCAACAGCCGCTATACAGTCTTGGTGACGGCACTTGATGCTGCCCGTACTGGTGTCGTCGTTCTTGAGGTGACAGGCAGTCTGGAACCAACCGCGACACCCACGCGCACATCTTCTCCTACTCGCACCTTTACCCCCACGCGCACGCCGACCCCGACCCCGACTTTTACACCAACCTATACCCCGACGCCGTTGTCTCAAAGCGTGCTATGCATGGTCAGCACCAATGACCGCGTCAATATTCGCAGCGCCCCGAACCGGGAAGCTGAAGTCGTCGGCTTGCTCACGTTACGCACGCAAATCGGCGCGAACATGTTAAGCACAGATAGTCTATGGGTTGGGGTTGTGATGCTGGACGACACGCAGGGCTGGGTTTTCGCGCAAGCGATCCGGCAGGTGACGCCGTGTAATTTCGGCACACCGACGCCCTCGCCCACACCGTAAAAAAGTAGACAGTTCACGGTTTACAGTAAACAGTTCACGCTTGAAACGGACGCGATGTATCGCGTCCCTACAATTCTACTGTTGTGTAGGGACGGCATACATGCCGTCCACCTTCAATTCAATGAAAATGTTTTTAACTGTAAACCGTAAACTGTCTACTGTGAACTTTTTACAGCGTGTAGCTGATGGGGTTGCCCTGGCTGCCCTTCTTACCATCGGGCCACGTGGTCGACTCGTTGAACTTGATCCCTGTGATGGTCGCACCCTTGAGCGTTGCGCCTGTCAAATTTGCCCCGTTGAGGGTCGCATTGGTCAGGTTGGCGTTGTTGAAGCGGGCGCTCGTCAGGTTGGAACTGCTGAAATTGACGCCTGTCAAATTTGCGCCGTTAAGGTCAAGCCCGACGGCTTGAACAGTGGTCATGTCGCTAAAGCTCAAATTCGCGTTGATCATAATCGCTTCGCGCAGCGTGGCGGCGACAAACTTTGCCGCCCGTGCCGACGCGCCAGTCAAATCGAGGCGCGTCATGTCGAGCGCCGTTAAATCAACGCCCGCCAGTCGGGGTGTTGTCCCTGCGCCGATGAGCGCCAGGATCAGTTCTTTACGGGTGATTTCTGCCATGTCTTTTTTCCTCACGGTGATAGGCGATAATCTGGTCGATTGTGTCGTCTAAGGAGGTCGTCGGCTCCCATTCTACCAGTTGGCGAATTTTATCCAACGCTGGCACGCGCCGCCGAAAGTCCTCAAACCCCGCTTCATAAGCCTGTTCATAGGGAATTGACTTTATTTCCGAAGTGCTGCCGGTACGGATGCGTATCCGTTCCGCTAGTTCGTGGATCGTGACTTCTTCGCTGCTGCCAATGTTAAAGACCTGCCCGATTGCCGCCGAATTTTCGCTCAACAGGTGGATTGCCTCCACAACATCAAGCACGTTGCAAAAACACCGCTGCTGCAAGCCATCCCCGTAAACGAGGATCGGCTCGTTGTCCAACGCCCAATTGACGAAACGCGGCACCACCATGCCATACTGCCCATGCTGACGAGGACCTACCGTGTTAAACAACCGGAAGATCACGACGGGCAAATTCGCTTCTTTGAGGTACGCCAGCGCCAGAAATTCGTCAATCGCTTTCGAGGCGGCATAGCTCCAACGAGAACGAGTCGTCGCGCCAAGCACGCTGTCATCATCTTCATGGAAGGGAAAGCGAATCCCCTTGCCGTACACCTCCGAAGTTGAGGCGATCAAGACTTTCTTACGATAGCGCCGCGCCGTCTTGAGGACGATTTCCGTCCCGCCGATGTTAGTCTCAATCGTCTCGATGGGTTCGCTGATGATGCGCTGCACCCCTACCGCCGCCGCAAGGTGAAAGATCACATCGCATTCGCTGACTAAGCGATCCATAACGTGAATGTTGCGAATATCCTCAATGGCAGCGCGGAAGTTCGGGTGTTTTTCGATCCCCGCTATATTTTTGATCTGCCCTGTGCTGAGGTTGTCAATAATGGTGACGTGGTAGCCGTCGTTCAACAATCGTTCTGCTAAATGACTGCCGATGAAGCCCGCCCCGCCTGTGATCAACGCATGAGTCATATCTGCCCTATTTCGTAATCCAAAACATGCTGATGTTATCGCAGATTGGTCTGCGCTCACAATGAACGTAAGGTAATCGTAGATAAGTCGTCTGTTGCCAGCGCCAATCTAAGCGAACTGCGCCGCCGCCGTGACTAACGCTTGCGTCCGTTCCGGCTCGAGGTCGCGCTGTTGATAATGTTCGGCAAGGGTGCGATAACCACGTGCGCTTTCCGGCATGATCTTCACCGCGCATTCGATCAACGGCAAGGCTTGATCGTGACAACCCTGTTTCTCCAGTATTTCAGCAAGGTTGACCATGTTAATGGATACCGGGCGGGGTTCGGTTTGATGTTGGTAGATTACCTGACGATACATCAGCGAAGCCTGGTGTAATTCACCTTTCAGGTGCTTGAGGTCGGCGCGAAAAGCTAGACAGTCACGCTGCATAGGCAGGAATCGTTCCATCCAAGCAAGCTGCGCCTGAACTGCTTGATCGTCCTTCATCTTGTGCAGAACGATTATACTTTTCACATAACTGTCCACCAAAGACTTTTGCACAAACCATGCAAGATAGAACGACACCAGCGGCAGCAAAATCACGCCAAGATCGCGTTCAAGGTCGAACCGTTCCCACAACAATTGCACGGGAACATACAGCAGCACGCCGATCAACAGCGCGGCGAGGATGCGATGTGACTGCGCGAGAATGTGATCCTCGACGTACAAACTGCGCCGAGCCGGTTTGTAACCTCGTGCGCGTAAGATGATCGGCAGCGCAATCCAAGCCAACACCATCAACAGGGTTAAAATTTTTATGAGCGTCCAACCCCTGAATTCTGCCCATACATACATCCCTATGGCAAACATTGACAATATCACTAAAAATAGTGACCACACGCGGTAGAAGCCGCCGCCCGCCTGTACTGTGACGAGATCAGGCGTGTCGTACATCGTCGCCCAGACAAGTTTTTGTGTTTCCCGCGCCCGTTTGCCCGCGCCGGGGTGAATCAGGGTCATCAGGATCAAGCCGCCAATCCCGATCACCCACCAACCGTAACGTAGAAACAACGCAAAATCGCGCCGTAAGCTGCTATAGGGATCGTAAATCGATTGGTCATGGCTGACGAGCCACAACGTACCGCTGGTGTCGGTAGCGAGAGTCTGTGAGTAGGCAGTTGTTTTCGGTGGCTGGACGGAGAATTGCCGCCAGCGATTGGTTTCCCACTGGTAGATTCCCTCGCTGGTTAACACAGTAGGAACACCGTTGGAGATCAAAAACTGGGTCGGGTACGTGTTGATCAGTCCGGCATTCCTTGGGGTAAATGTCGGCTGACCGTCCAGATTGATCACCCCTAGGCTGTTGTTGTTATCAACCACCCAGAGGAAATTATCGCCACCGTCGTACAGTTGATAGACCGTAATGCTCTGTAGCAAAGCCAGTAGTTTCCACTGCGTGCCATCGTAACTATAGATGTTCGAGTTATACGCGACATAGATAGTGCCGTCGATGGTTTTGGTGAGCGAGGCTGCGCCCCCATAACCTCCTAATGGCGGGATAGGCAGCACATTTGCCGCGTTTTGGGTTGTCCACGAGTTACCGTCAAAGCGCGTGATGTTGCCGTACCAATCAATGATGAATACGCCGAGGTCAGACGCTTCTATATCATTCACGCCC
>JBBQRJ010000177.1:0-9136 GCA_038214955.1 Aggregatilineales bacterium
AGTCGCTTACATTACAATAAATATTCTAGGTTAAAAATCTAATCTCATCATCTAGCTTCTGTTGCTTTGCTTCAATGCACCGGTTTAATCACTCACCTTACGCAGATCGTTATTTCTGACCCCACCCCCGACCCCTCCCCGAATTCGAGGAGGGGAGCAAGCACACTCCTGTTTGCGCCCTCCCCTGATTTCGGGGGAGGGAGGCGAGCGCAGCGAGCGGGGTGGGGGTCAAACTGACACCCTGCGTAAGGTGAGTTAATCATCAATTAGGTGCTCACCTTACGCACGAGTATCGTTTTCAGCCCTCACCCCCTGCCCCTCTCCCTCAGGGCGAGGGCTGAAAAAGCGTTCGTGTGTTGGAAAGTCCTTCTCCCTGAGGGAGAAGGATTTAGGATGAGGGCAAACTGCGTAAGGTGAGAGTCTAAGTCAAATACAAACGGGGCTAGACATCGAGCCTACCTCAAACATCCCCTGAAGTTCGCTCCGATTTGGGCAAGATAACTACATCGGAGGTTGTAAGTGTGTCAAAATGTGTTACACTGATATTATTCTGTGCTTCTTCACCAATTCTTGGAATTTTTCTATTGTGTTTAGGTGAAGTGCGTTGATTGTGTGCGTACTTTCCTACAAATAGACTGTAGTGCAGCGCATCTCCCCCTTCTATTGGAATTTGAGTATCGACCTCCTAAACAACCATCCCGATTTATTTTCGATGGGTACTTGTCATTGTCTACGTTTGGAGAGCCGAAACGAGAAGTCGCTATGAATTTGCCGCCTGACCTGTACGAAGATATTACCGAGATTTATATACAAGTCATTCGCAAATCTAGTCCCGATGCTGCGAAAGATATTGACCAGGTGGTCAGGCTTTATGGGGGTCGTGTCGGCTTACGTGCCGCGCTGATCATAACTCTGTTCAAAATCGAGGTGCAGCAGCATGGCTGGATACCGGGCATCAAAGTCTATGCACACCTGTTAGAAGAGGCTCACTACGCCGTTCCGCTGGTCAAACATGCGATGGAATGCTGTTTGATGAGTTGGGACATCCCTATTGTCGAAGTAAATGACTGGCTGGCTCTATAGTAGATCGGCTTCATCAGCGCCTATTTCCAAGCGCGCCTCATTTTGACGAAAACGGCAAGGTTTGGGAGAAATAGGCTTACAAACATTACAAATCATATTTCAGAGAGGTCGTTTTTTCTCTCTTAAGCATTTCTCGTTCTATGTTTTCAATTCCTGCCAGCACGCTATCGACAGGAAATAGGGACAAAATATCATGGATTTTAAGGGAAGTATCCTAACACTCATCAAAAAATGGCATAATGCCGCCCAGAATGGACGTGCAGTTGCTAAAGATGTCCCCGACGATGTGGCACGGGGTCATATGTATGGCATGAGCGATGCCTTTGAGGTCGCCGCCGATGACATGAATAAACTTGTCGAGAGTCCCGACGTAAAGCCCTAATCAAATCGGTGAAGGTATGGTTATTGTGTGTTGGCACATCCACTATACAAGCGTGATTAGGGCAAACGCATCAAAATTTCTGGGAGTTCATCAAGGGCCAAGAATGCTCGTAGGGGAGGGGCAATGTCCCCTCCCGCCATAAAAAGCACGGGCGACCACACGGGGTCGCCCCTACACGCCCGCTCTGACCTCGATGCAAATATCCGCTCGATTTTGATGCGTTTGCCCTACCTCCCCGAATTCGAGGAGGGGAGCAAGCAGACTCCTGTTTGCGCCCTCCCCTGAATTCGGGGGAGGGAGGCGAGCGCAGCGAGCGGGGTGGGGGTCAAACTGACACCCTGCGTAAGGTGAATAATCACACAAAAAGGGATTGACCGCGTTGGGCGAACATATCACGCTGGATGAAGCGATGCGGCGGCGGATCGCGCTGCACGCGACCAAAAAAACGCTCGTGTTCACCAACGGGCATTTTGATCTGCTGCATGTGGGGCATTTAGATTATCTGGAAAAGGCGCGGGCGTTAGGCGATGCGTTGTTCGTCGGCGTAAACGGAGATGGCGGCACGGAAAAACTGAAAGGCACAGGGCGTCCATTGGTCCCGGCACTCGAACGCGCCCGCTTGATCGCCGCACTTGTCCCGGTCACAGCAGTGATCATCTTCGAGGAAGACACCGCCGACAGCATCCTCTCGGTGTTACAACCAAACATCTATGTCAAAGGGGGCGACTATCGCGGAAAACCCCTGCCCGAAAAGGCGACTGTCAAAGCCTATGGCGGCAAGGTCGTACTCATCGACACGCTGCCCGATCACAGCACCTCCTCATTGATCGCCAAAATCCGCGCCCTACGCTAATCACTCACCTTACGCAGATCGTTATTTCTGACTCCACCCCCGACCCCTCCCCGAATTCGAGGAGGGGAGCAAGCACACTCCTGTTTGCGCCCTCCCATGATTTCGGGGGAGGGAGGCGAGCGCAGCGAGCGGGGTGGGGGTCAAACCGACACCCTGCCTAAGGTGAGCTAATAAATCCCATACCAGATGATACTAATGACCACACCCAACAACACGCCGAGAGAACCGATGCCAATCCCTATCAGCAATCCGCGCAGGAGCATTGTGACAGGGTGTTCGCGGGTTGAGGGAATCGGGGTTAGGGTCGAAGGTTTGCGCGGCGCGGCGTTCGCTTGTGGCGGCATTTCAGGTTGACCCTGTTCCCGCCGAAGCATTCGTCGCGCATCGACATTGAGCGGGTTGATGGCAATCACATTTTCCAAACACACAATGCGATCATCTTCTGACTCGATCACTTTTAAAAGCGACAGCCAAATCGATTCATTGTAGGGGTCAAGCGTCGCCGCCACGCGCCACGACTCGTAGGCAAGGCGGCGATCTCCATTCATGAAGGCGTGTTCACCTTCCAGCAAAAGATCATCGACTTTCGCGTTTTGCTGTTGATCCACCCGTTCAGCGTCCATCAATCGCGCAAGCCCCCACCATTTTATCGAAAGCACCAAATCGACTAGGGCTGCCACCAATCGCCCGGATAATCCTCCGTTGGAGAGCTTGTCAGTTGCCAGAGCATTTGCCCCGTGAAGTCGTAGATATAGATATCATATGCCCCTGTGCGGTCACTGGCAAATGCCATGTAACGCCCGTCTTCACTCATCACCGGGAAAATATCGTTCGACGGGTCGGTGATCAGCGTTTGCGATGTGCCAGACCCCTGTGCATTCTTAATGAAAATGTCGTTTCTGCCGGGGTTATTCGACGGGAACGCCGAATAAACAATTTGACTCCCGTCAGAGGTAAAGCGCGGGTTCGTCTCGGTATAGGTCGTCAAATCGTTCGTGAGCGGAATTTTCCCACCCGACGCCACATCGATCAACACAATGTCTGTGCCACTGTTCGCGCTAAAGTTATCGGTACGGACGACTGCCACCCGCGAATTATCCGGCGAAATGGATGGGTATGCGTAGCTGAAATCATCATCGCTCAACTGCGTCAGCGGGTCTGTTCCAGCGGGCGCGTTGAGGTCAAGCAGCCACACTTGCGCTGTCTGCCTTTCTACCGGACGCCCGATAAACACGATGTAGCGTCCGTCACGGCTGTAAAAGGGGTGTTCGGGGTCTAGCGTCGTATCGAAATTGCGCCAGCGTTCCTGTACTGCCTCTAGCTGCGTCCCGTTGATGTTAATCGATTCGATGACCGAACTGAATAGCTGGGGGTCGTAGCGGCTGTAAACCACGCGCTGCCCGGTGATGTACATGGAAGGGTTGCGCCCCAGATTATCGCCAATACGCGCATACGTGTTGGCGTTACTCAAGTCATAGTAACCGACATCTAAGAAATCGACACTCAGCACATCCGGACCGCTCCACACCACCAAGCGCCCTGTCAACCCGGTGGGCGGTGGCAAACTAGCAACGGCAACACTTTCCGACCCTTGTGTTGGGCGCGGTGTCCATGTGGGCGGCAGCGTTGGGATGCTTGAGGTCGGCGTAATCGTCGGGATGGCTGTGTAAAGCGCCGTCAGGGTTGCGCCAACGGACTCTGCTGTCGCGGTATTGTTGATCGCATTCTCGGCGGCGATCTGCGTCACAGCAGAGATTGTTCCCGTTTGTGCAACCGCAACTGCCGTCGAGTCTGCGCTTTCGGCGGCGATACGGTTGTTATTACTGATGATCCCCACGAGCGCCACGATCAAAATGAGGACGACCAGTATAAAACCGCCGCCCAGAATCAACGTGAGTTGACTGCGCGAGATACCGGGGATCACTTCTTCGTCGCTGATCACCTTTTTAGCGTCAAAGGTCAGCGTATCGAGCGCCTTTTGCGCCCGTTCATTCGACGGGTTGATGTGTAGCACGTTCTCCAGACAGGTTCGGCGTTCGCCATCGCTGTCCACGACGGACGCCAGCCAGAACCAGCCTTTTTCGCTTTTTTCATCTAAATCGACCACCTGTTGAAACAAATCGCGGGCGGTAGATTTATCGCCTTCGCGGGCGGCGGCGATCCCTTTACGCAAGAGTTCGTTGATGCTCGCGCTCACTTAGTTATCTCCCTCAACTGGAATGAAATTTAGGGTTTGCGGGACACGGGACGATGGCGCTATGATTTGCCAGATATTGCCGTTCAAATCGGCGGCATACCAGCCAAACGCATCGCCTTCACGGTTGGAGCTAAACGCAATCCATTGACCATCGGGCGACCAGATCGGCGTGCGGTCTTCCGCGTCATTATCGTCTATCGTCAGCAAAAACGGGCGCTGCCCCGACGAATCCATCACGTACAGGTCGCCATCCCCATTCTGGTCGTTGATGTAAGCGATGCGCGTTCCATCGGGCGAGTAGGCGGGGGAATAGCTGTTGCCGGAATGATTGGTGAGGCGGTTCAATTCTGCTCCATCGGTGCCAACGGTATAAATTTCTGTGAAACCGGGGCTGTAGGCATCCGACGCAAAGACAATCAAGCCATCGAAGCGGAAACGCGCACCCGTGTCCACGTTCTCGTTATCGGTAAGCTGAGTGATTCCGCTGCCATCGGCGTTGATCAAGTAGAGTTCTTCGTCGCCGTCTGTATCCGCCGAAAACAAAATGCGTGAACCATCTGCCGACCATTGGGGCTGCGCCATGCGTCCCGCTCGCTGTGTTGTCACCTTCACTGCATCATCCACACTGCTGAGGGATGCAACATAAAGTTCTTCTGCAAAAAATTCAGTGGTATCCCCTTCTGCGGCATAATATATAGGGCGAACAAACGCAATGCGATCTGTATTCGCGTCGTAAGCAACATCATCGAATGCGGATTCGTTTAATCCGGTACGTCGCGCCTCGCTTGAATCTCCGATGTACAAACTGCCTCGCCCTAAATTCGGATCAAAGTCGCTGTACACAAGGCGATAGGCATCTATCGGGACAGCCGTCGGCGCAAGGGTTGCGCTAGGCAGCGGCGTATACGTGAATGTCGGTGTGAAAGCAGGCGGAAGCTGCGTTAAATTGTTCTGGTTAAAAGTGACGATAATGCCGGGGAGCAAAGTCTCGGTTGGCGGGCGGCTATCGGGCGTATTAGTCGCCGTCGGAACGCGCAGGGCAACCGCCGTCGCTCGTTCTACGGGCGACTGCGTGGGCGTTGCAATCGCTTGACGGTTCAAATTGCCGATCACCGCCAGAATGATCACCACCACCACCGCCGCCGCGACGCCCCCTGCCGCAATCAGGTAATAATTGGGACGCGAGGTATTCCCCGACGATCTTGAGGGGGCAAAGCTGCTTGAGGGAAATTCGCGGCGCGGCGCGGCTCCCGGTGATGATGGCATGGGCGGCGGCGTACCCCCTAAGCGCGTAATGGCTTCGCGGGCGCGTTCGTTATTGGGGTTCAGTTGAAGCGCACGCTGCAAATAGGCTCGTCGGTCTTCCAGCGCGTCGGCTACTGACGCCATCCACATCAACGCAATTTCGTTGTTTTTATCCGCCAGCAGTACCTGTTGAAGCAATCGGCGTGCGGCGATTTTGTCACCCCGTCGTGCTGCTTCAATGCCTTCTCTCAACTTCGCCTGTACATTTTGATTTGCCAAAAGACACTCATCCCATCAGCGTGGTTATTGCGTAATCACGAGGAAAATCACCAACATCAAAACGATCAAGATACCCGCGACTACGCCGAAGAACAAGAGCGTGCGGTTATCTTTGGCGTTCTTGCGATATTTCATCTTATGCAGCGTTTGCTTGGCAATTTCGTTGTCGGGGTTGACCGCCAGAACCCGTGTGAGCCAC
Organism: Aggregatilineales bacterium; assembly: GCA_038214955.1. Taxonomy (GTDB): domain Bacteria; phylum Chloroflexota; class Anaerolineae; order Aggregatilineales; family Phototrophicaceae; genus Flexifilum. The sequence goes on from JBBQRJ010000177.1 coordinate 6,239, forward strand.
TGTTTCCGTTCGGCTTTGTTGTCTGCCAGCTTCGCTAACCACATCATCGCACGTTCGTTGCGCTTGTCTTCAGACCACACCCGATGAAACATTTCGCGCGCTGCATCTTTGTTATCTTGCCGTGCCGCATGAATCGCCAGTTGAAGGAGTTCTTCCCGGTTAGGCGCTTGAGTTTGGCTTCCTGAAAAGTCCATCGAACCCAACCCTTCTCTCAATAAACATCATAAGCGCACCTCACAGGGTGCGCTCTCAATTCCCATAAATTGATTGTAGCAGAAGAACCCGCAACGTACCCTAAAAGGTACTTAAATCCTTGCCACGACCTGTTGTGCTGCCGCGATAAAAACTTTGAAAATTGTTATTGCTTGTCCACAACATAAATGTATACAGGCGATGCAGCCATGCGAACCGCTTCACAACCTCCCCCAGAATGGCATCGGTCTTGAGCGCCGCGTGATCAGGTTCGTACCACACGCCCACGCGCAGCCAGTCTTGCCCGTCGGAGAACGTCCCCATCCATTCATCGAGGACATTGCCGCGCAGCACCTGGCGGCTTGTCAGATGCATATCGCTCAGTTCTGTACCTTCCCAGAAACCGAAGCGAAAATCGCCGTCCATCTCTCCGAACAGCGTCCGCAGCGTTTGACGATGACGGTCTACTGCCAGCTTGCCGAGCAAATTTCGTTGATCCCACCACGAAAACGGGGACAGAATCAGTTCGATTGCAAAGTGGGTGGGGGTGACGCGCAGTTCGATCACAGGGTGGCGGTGAATGTCTGAACTGGTCGCTGTGCCGTGACCTTCACGCCCCATGAGGCGTTCGACCAATTGGCGCTGCTCCTTCGAGCGTAAGTAAGGTAATGCCAACCCTTTAATCTCGGTAGAAGACGCCGCCGACAGCAAAGTAATCATGGAGCTTTTATCCCAATGAGGGTGTAAATCCCAGTTGTGATCGCGCATCCGTCGAAAGAACAGCCGGTGAAGTTCATAGAACTTGTCTGCCACGCCCTGAACATCGTGATTAGGCATGGTATTGAGAGCGATGAGGTCTTCACTGGTGAAGTATGCCCCGTCCATACAGCCCCCCGTTAGAATTTCGATTGAATATCCTTATCATAAATTAACTTTTTTCTTATTGCCAGTTTTGTTTATAAAATTCACAAAAGTTTCATTAATGGGAGGAATGTAATACTCTCACACATGACAATTAGCATGTCTTATATGCGGACGACAATACACGGGGCTACAATGAGACACAGTTAAATCGTATGAAAAATATAAGAGAGGCTCTTATGTCTATTACCAAACAGGACGTGTTTGATTATCATCGCAAGGGGCGACCCGGCAAAATAGAAGTCGTCCCGACCAAACCCTTGGCGACCCAGCGTGATCTTTCGCTCGCCTATTCGCCGGGGGTGGCGGAGGCGTGCCTCGAAATTGACCGCAATCCTATGTCGGTATATGAATTCACCGCGAAATCTAACCTCGTTGGGGTGATCTCCAACGGCACGGCGATTCTGGGCTTAGGCAATCTGGGTCCGCTGGCGTCTAAACCGGTGATGGAAGGCAAAGGCGTTTTGTTTAAACGATTTGCCGATGTAGATGTGTTCGACATTGAGATCAACGCCAAAACGGTGGACGAAATGGTGACGGTGATCCGCGCCCTCGCCCCGACCTTCGGCGGCATCAATCTGGAGGACATCAAAGCGCCGGAATGCTTCGAGGTTGAGCGGCGCTTGAAAGAAGAACTCGATATTCCCGTGTTCCACGACGACCAGCACGGCACAGCCATCATTTCGGGCGCGGCGCTGATCAATGTGGTCAAGGTGACGGGCAAACGCTTTGACGAATTGCGCGTGGTGGTGTCTGGTGCGGGCGCAAGTGCCATTGCCAGCGCAGAATTCTATGTGAAGTTGGGCGTACTGCGTGAACACATCCTGCTGGTAGACACCAAAGGCGTGATCTTCAAAGGTCGCACCGACAACATGAATGTGTATAAGGAACGTTTCGCCGTCGATACCGATGCCCGCACGCTCGAAGACGCCATGCGCGGCGCAGATGTGTTCTTGGGATTATCGGGTCCCGGTGTGCTGACGCCTGAAATGGTCAAGACGATGGCGAAAGACCCGGTGATCTTCGCGCTGGCGAACCCCACGCCAGAGATCATGCCCGAATTGGCGCATGGGGTACGCAAAGACGTGATCATGGCGACAGGGCGCAGCGATTACCCGAATCAGGTCAACAATGTGTTGGGCTTCCCGTTCATTTTTCGCGGGGCGCTGGATGTGTACGCTCGCCAGATCAACGAAGAAATGAAAATGGCGGCGTCTCAAGCCCTCGCTGCATTGACGATGGAAGATGTGCCAGACAGCGTTCTCACCGCTTACAATTTGACCTCGCTCAAGTTTGGGCGCGAATACCTGATCCCCAAGCCGCTTGATCCGCGTGTGCTGTTGTGGGTTGCCCCCGCGATTGCGAAAGCGGCGATGGAAAGTGGCATGGCACGGCGCGAAATTGACCTCGACGCTTACCGCGAAGAACTGATCAGCCGTCAGGGAATCGGGCAGCAGGTACGTAACCGCATCATCAGCACCGCCAAACGCGGCGCGGCGAAGCGAGTCATTTTTGCAGAAGGCGAAGAATCCAAAATCATCCGGGCGGCGGCTCAAGTCGCAGATGAAGGATTAGCCACACCAATTTTGTTGGGGAATCGCACAGAAATTGAGGCGACGATTGCCGAACTCGGTTTGAAATTCGCGCCGGAAATCGTCGATGTATATGAAGAAGGTTTCCGCGCTAAATACGTCGAAGAACTGTATAACCTGCGCCAGCGCAGCGGCATTTCGATGGCGAAAGCGCGGGGGATGCTGCGCGATCGCAACTACGTCGCGCCCATGA
>JBBQRJ010000178.1:0-9114 GCA_038214955.1 Aggregatilineales bacterium
GAACATCTTTAGAACTGTGCAGCACGCACAGCGGACGCGGCAACACATGTGTTTCAATGCCTCAATCGGCGGGAACATCTTTAGAACATGGTCTACTCACAAAATGACAGACGACTCTATCAAGTTTCAATGCCTCAATCGGCGGGAACATCTTTAGAACCGCAGATAGCATAGCAAATTAAGTTCTTCTACGCAAGAAACTGGTTGTGCAAAAGTCAAACTGAATTTCCTTGTCATAAAATCTCCTGCAAAAAGCCTAAAAACTTGCGAGAGGTCTTCGGGTGGAGAGTCTGCTGCTTCGCCTCTCGCAAATTGATGCTAGACCAAATAGGTGATCTTCTCTTCGGGTGGTTTACTGCCAATGGTTTCAACGCGCTCGATACAGACCGCACACAACGGATAAAGGCGCACACTATCTTCCGATGGCTCTAGAATATCATCCAGCCGCGCCCGTAATTTTACCAGTTCGCGTCCATCAAGAAAACATTCAAACAAGCTGAACTGTGTCCACTCACCAAAGCTGGATAAAATTTTGTGGACTTTCGTCCGCCGCTTATCATTCGGAATATCATACGCGATGATGTAAAGGGTTGTTCCGCTCATCGCATATGGAATTCCCGGAAACGACGCAGTTCACCCAGCATCCACCGTGAAAGCAACCGTACTTGCAATTCCAGACACCGTTCATAAGTGGCTTTGGTTTTCAAATAGGGATGTGTGATCGTTTCTTGCAGTCGCTCCTCAAATTTCTGTAGAAAGCGTTTGCGCGTCTCATCATTCATACGACAGCCCCCCATTTGCATCTCGAAGTCTTCCAGCGTGACCATGCGGTTGTTGATCATCGTTAGCACCACTGAATCGACAACAGGAGCGCGGAACATCTCCACCAGATCAAGCGCCAATGCCGGATTACCGTACTGCGTGCTGTGCAAATAGCCGATATAGGGATCGAAGCCGACGGTATAGACGGCTGCCGTCATGCGTGATGTCAGCAGCGTGTAGCCAAATGACAGCATCGCATTGATCGGGTCAGTGGGTGGACGCTTGCGCCGTCCCGGAAATGTTGCCGTCCATTCTTCTGGAAACAGCAAACCCAACACGGCGAAATAGACGGTTGCCGCTTTACCTTCCAATCCCATCAGCTTACCGAGAATTGTCCCCGCTTGCGGGCGACTGGGGTTTGGCGGAGAGATGTCTTCGTCCGGTAAGCCATCAATTCTTTCAATCAAGGCGCCGATCAAGGTCGCTGCCTTTTCGACCTTCGGGTTATTCCGTGTACGATTGCTCCTGAGCAGCAGCGTTCGCTGGTTATGCAGCTTGCTACGCACGCACATCCTTGCGATATAGAGCATCGTTGATGGATCATCATGGGTGCGCCGCTGGATCAAACGCAGGTAGCCGAATTTATGTTCCTCGCCTGATGTGCGTCCTATGAACTTGCCCGAACGGGTTAAATAGGTGATTTCAATATGCCGTTCGAGCAGCGCCCAAATGACAGGGGTCGTAGGCGTGATGCTCCCGTGAATAATCACGCGGCTGATCTTATTCAGCGGCACACGCACCTTACGTGCTTCCCGTCCAGAGGCTTTATCGGCTGGAATGCTCACGATCAACGTTTCATCATCCAACCGAACCACGCTGTATTGTTCATTCAAATGTAAGGCGGTCATAGGGCATCCTCTCGCAAAAGTTGAAGAGTTTCACGCGGCAAACAAATGGGTTCGAGGCTGCAATCGAGACACTTTGCAGGATGATCAATCGGCGCGGGCAAGCGATCTGCCTCAAGCAGCCCATGAATACGCCGGATCACGTCTTGGGTCGCGGCGCGTAAGGTGTCATCCAGCACCACCCGTTCGCGCCGCCGATTCGCCCAGTAAAAGATTTCGCCATAGGCCACCGAAACCCCCATGCGTTCTTCAAGGCATAGGGCTTGGGCGCACACCTGCACATGGTCGTTGAGCCATTTGCCCATGCGCCCCCGTTTGTGTTCCAGTGGGATCAACATTCCATCACGTTCCTGAACAAAATCTGCGAAGCCAGCAATTCGCAAACTATCATTCCACAGATACAAGTTGCGTAAACTGCGCCCGTGTTCGTCTGTTTGTATGCCACTTTGATGCGCGTTTTGATGCCGCAGGGTGCCTTCCAACACGGCGGCATTCACTTCACATTCTTTTTGCACGTACATCAACCAGAAGCGGCGCGGACAGTACACGAATTGGTTGAGAAAACTCAGCGGCAAATACTCTGAAATTTCACGCATGTTAATTTCCCTCCGCTACTCTTTGTGACTGCGTACTTGCCCCATACCCCGTGTCGTCTGATACCCGACCCCCGCCCAAAATGCGAAATCAACAAGGAGATGGACGACCCCGAGCCAGCGCAGATCGCCATGATGTACGAAACGCGCCCGTCCAACGAAGGCGGGAACGGTGCGGCGCTCGACATAAGCCGGAAGCATTTCTAAACGGATCGGCTCCAAGCTCAAAGTGGATTCAACCCATGCATCGAATTCATCATCAGGGGCGCTGCCGCCCAACCCGATCCAACGCTTGCGAAGCGTGCTGAACAACAGGCGCGGCATGGGCAGGGAAATATAGTGATATTCTCCGGTGGCTTTATCTTGCCCCCTGCTAAATGCCGTAGGAGAGAGAAATTCCAACGTCAGCGTTTTCGACAGCGCATCGGGCGCACAGTTCCAGCGATCTTGCAATGCGGCAACCGTCGTATGCCCGCTCATCGGATGACTGCCATTAGAAGCAAACGCATCTGTAATGGCAAACTCCACTGCGCCTATCCGCACATGCGGCAGGTTTCGATCAAGGATGTAGCGCCGCAATACCGATTCAAAGGCGGGTTCGGAAAGCAGCGTGAAGCGCCATTCTGCTTGATCGCCTTCACCGAAGTGAAGCGCCCTATCGGCGCCCCGTTTACCCCCTTCCAACAAACTGATGGTGTAGGGTTTGTGTGCATTCTCATTGTGCAGTTGACTGGCAAGCGCCAGATTTCCACGCCGCAGCAGATCAAACATGGCTGCCCGTGCCTGATCACCGTGTTCGGCGGGGACTGCTCCCCGCCGAACCGCCGTCAACCGCAGTACAATCGCGTACAAACGTGCTTCAATCATGGTTTACCTCGATGTGCGGTACTGTAATCCGGCGGGCAAAATGATTTTGGTTCCGCTGATGTCACTGACCCACCATTCATCCGTCTCGATTTCCGCGTGTTCAACAAGATTAGTCGGGCGCATCGACACCAAATCGAATGACCGAAGCGTATTCGGATCACTAAGATCGCCTGGGTTAAGCGGATAATCATCGACACGCCGCGTCATACGCTGAAGTTCGTGCCGCATCGGGATCACGGCGGTCACTTCGAGTTTCGCTTTGCTTAACCACAAGCCCATACGAATCCAGCGTGGCAGCGTTAAATCAATCGGGGACAGCACGCCAAAACGAAATTGGCTGTTGACCGCGATCTCTTTAGCACGTCCATAGGTAGGGATGTTCCGGTTACTTTTTTCCATAAATACGGACGTGCGCTCATCCCCTAGTTTGAAAGTGTGCAGGACGTAGCGAACATCGAGTCCGGTGGCGGGGGTCACATAGACCCCCGCCTCGTTGAGCGCCGCCAGTTCTTCGGTATAGGCAGGCGCATCAGTTGGGTGATGATACTCTGTCGTTGCCAACCCCAGCGCATAGGTCAGCGCGATGTTGTGCAGCAGTCGTCCTGTTTCATAAAGTCGTCCCATCGTGCGCGTTTCGTAGAACAGGTTGTCATGAAACGTCAGGCGGCAGTCGTAGAGCTTCATAATGCTCTCCTCAGTTACTTGCTGCCCTTGCCTTTGGGCTGCTTGGCGATGTACTTCCCATGATAGGCGGCTGAGTCGCGTGCGGCTTGCGTCAGCCAGCCTTGCAAGGTCGCTTCGTCAAGCGACTGAATGCTGTTGATGTATTCGGTCAAACTATCCCCGATCAACACCTGCTGATCACGCACAGCGTCTTGTGCCAGCAGACCCGGAATAATCGCTTCTGCGGCTTGCAGCGCCGTGTGGACGGGTACGGGTGCGTTGGGTTGAATGACAGCATGGTCTGTGAGGACATCCCACAACGCTTGAGTGAACTGCAAATTGCTGAAAATCTCACCATCACTGAGGATGATAGCGACGATATGATTGCGGACGCTCCCGCCGCGTGTCGTCGTCGCGCCATAACGGTTCGTGCGAATCACGTTGTTCAGCACATACAGAAACAGTGACGCTGTGAGGTCGCGGGTCGTCATCACCGATGGGAAGATTGTTCCCGGAACGACATGATCCTGTTGATTGATGCGCGAGGTGACGACACCCTTGTCGCTCATCGTGCCATCCTCAAACGGCGCGTTGAGCGTGAATACCTCATGGCTGCTGCCGTAATCGGTCAGCGAGAACGCGGTTTCAGAGTAAATTTTGCTTTTCTCGCTGCCGCCGTCGCCAATCGCAAAACCGTAAGCGATGCAGTCGGGACATTTGCGACACGCTTTGACGTTGTAGATGCAGCTATCAGCGTCAGTCTCGCTTTCGGATGCCGACAGTACGCCGTAATAACGCAGCAGTTCGCGCCCATTGAGGCGTTCCGGCGTAGTTTGCTTGCGCTTGAACAGCGTAATTCGCGTCATGGCGTCGGTATCGCGTTCGCCTTTTGTAACGCGGGCGCGGTTCAACTCACCATCGGTCTGGAACAGCGCATACCCTTCGGTGACACGCAGCATGACGATATGGGCGTAGCGTCCCATCGGGCGCGGCGGAACATCGGTGTGAAAGAAATTGGTGTTCAACATGGTACGTGGTCTCCTTGAAATAAATAGGTCAATCAATCAGCAAATGATGTACGTAGGGACAGACAAGGTGTGCCTTGTCCTCAACCGCTAATCCGCTATTCGTCGGTTTCTTCTTCGGCGCTTTCAGCATCGCGCCCGATGGCTTGCCATTCGGCATACTGTTTGTTACGGTAGATTGCCTCACATGCGCTCTTGAGCAAGTTCAACTGTTTGCCGCGTAGCGCCGCGACATCCTGATTAAAAATTCGCACATACACTTCGCTCACGAAATACGTGCAGAACTTCTGCATGGCTTCGCGCCGCTCATCGGCAGAAATATCTTTCGGGAAGCGTCCATCTGCCGCGCCGTCTCCAACACGCTTCATGAATTTTGACAGTTCGCCATAAGCTACTTCGATCAGCGCCTCTTTATCGCTGAACAAAAGCGGATCGGCGGTGAGCAGCGCGTCAGCAACCACGCTGATCGGGCGCAAAACGCTGTTGCTATTTTTGATGCGTTTGGCGCGATAAAACCCCCAGTAGGTGTCAACGAGCGTACTGGCAATGGTCATGCTTTCATCTCCTTGGGTAGTGAACAGGTCTTGAGCGTAATACAGATAGCGATGCACACGAGCGGCGTTGATCGCTCGTTCGTCTTCGCGTGCCTGTTTATCCAGATAGTGCAAAACGTAATACGGTGACTCGGCAAGCGCGTGTGCAATAGGGGGCAGACGCCGCCAGTTACCCTCGTAGCCTTTTGCCTCGCTGTCCATATGAACAAGATAGCCAGCCGTCAGACGCGCCAGTGCTTTCAGGATGAGATCGATGTGCAAGCGCCCGCTGTACGCCGTGCGACTCGTCCAATCGTCCCCCACGAGCGCGGGGATCGCCGCATGTACGCCATCAAACCACACGGTTTCGGGCAGTTCGTTCGCCTCGACCATCAACGGGACTCCACCTTCCGAGATGACCACCTTTACATCAAGGCACACCGCGAACAGCAGCGCGTAGAATGTCGGCATCACCCACGACTCCACATCCGTTGCTGCGTCGGGATGCTTCAAGCCGATCATGAAGAACGTGCCGTTCGCTTCATCGGTGTAGCGCAAAATGTTGCGCGTATGCGCGTTCTTGAGCGGCTTGAACATGAACTCTTGCAGATGTGTCCAGAAGAAAGGGTCTTGCAAATTAGCCTGTTCGGTCAAGGCACGCCGCAAATCTGTATCCGTTAATTTGGGACTGGTGAACGCTTTATAAACCTCTCCGACGATTTGCAGTGTTTCCGGCGTGAAGAAATAGGACGGGTAAATCGACATATAGCGGACTCGTTCGCCTTCGGCTGCGCCGCCGCTGCCAACGTTCTCCACGTACAATTGGCGCAGCAATTGTTCCAACGCGCAAATCGAACATAGACTGCGCTTGTTATCGCTTGCGCCGATGCGAACTCGTGCCGTATACACGCCCGGCTGAAAAGCGACGGCGGTTTCGCTCGGTTTACGGGTGGCATAAGCCTCACCGCACACAGCACAGATCGCGCCGCCGCGTCCCGTCTTAGATCGGGCATAGCGCGTTACCCCTGTTTGCAGCGCCACCGCAGCACTCTTTTGACCACCAAGCGTCAAAATGCTGGCGATGTAATCTGCAAGGTCACGCCACACCGTTTCATCCACTTGGGCGCTGGCGGGTAAATCTTCGGGCAGCGCGGCGATCAAGGTTTGGGCGGCAGTTTGCAGGAACACGCGGGTTTGCTCATCGTCCATACCGAGATTACGCTGATAAATATGTGCCGCCGCCCAGAACCACCAGTACTTGATCCCCCCTTTGACCGCTTCGGGGTGACGTTTGAGCGCATAAAATTCCGGCGCTAAATCGGTGATGCCGAAGTAGTCAATGAGCCACTCGTTCACGTTGAAAGAGGGCAAACGTTGACTAAACTGCCCTTCCATCAACCCTGCCCACTCCGCAATGCGATCTACCCGCGCATCCTTAGGATCGAGTGGTAGATCAACAGGTGTATTTGCTGACCAGCCGTCGCGCACGGGCGCAAGCCGATTCATGCTCTTGTTATTCCTGATGAGCGTGAATGTGAGCGTGACGCTGCCTGCGATGTAGTCAGGTAAGCTCAGGAAGTCGTTGTAGCTGTCATCAGTCTGGAGACCTGTATTCCCGCGTTTCGCGCCTTTACCCGTTGCGACCAATTTTTCGCCCGCCCGACGGCGAATATCCCCAACGATTTGAGTCACCAACACGTCTGGCGCGGGCATGGCGGGCGCATCGCCGCGTTCCAAGTACACGACTCCGCTTGGCGCATACAGCAGTTCGATACGCTGATCGGGAATACTCAGCGCCTTCATGACCGCGTTGTGGATAAAGTTGACCAAGACCCCCCGATTTTCTGCGACATGGTGATAGGTGAACCGCGCTAATCCCTGTTCGCCAATATCCAGTAGATGTTTGAGGGCATCGCCAATGCTTTTGTTCGCCACCATATCACGGGGCGTCGGCGCGACATACGCCAGCAAATCAGCAAGGCGGCTAACGTCTGTCGCCAGTTGACGCGCACGCGGCGGCATGTGCATTCGGCGCAAACTAGAATCGGGGAGCGTTCCCCACAACTGCTGTGTATTATGAGCAATCGAGATCAAGTCCTGCACGTAGAGCGACAGTCCACCAATGGGGGCTAAGAAGTCATCTAAACCAAGCCTTTCGCACCACTGCTCAAAGACCCGTTCCAACGCGGCGATCTGATCCTCACGCGGTGGCGCATTGTCCGCAAAACCCAAGTCTTTGAGTGTCTGCTGCACTTCATCAATCTTGCCGTAGTCATGCATCATAAATCCGGCGATAAACAATCGTTCAATCTCTGGCGTCCAATATTGTCGAAAGCGACTTGCGCCCCATGCCTTTAAACAGCGGGCAATTCGCAGCGCGGGCAGCATCCCATTGATCAAGTGGGCGCGTAGGCTTTGATCCCGCCCGTAACGTTCGGCATTTTTCGCGCCCGCCGCCAATTTCTCGCGGTAGAACTTGCCGCCTTTGGCACTTTTCATGCCCAACTCGTCCGAGAGTTTGCCGACGACATCGTGTACGAAATCTTGCAGTATTTCATCAGTGGCGATACGCTCGAATAACATCTGGAACAGTGGGATCGGTGCAATTTGCGGCGGAGCAGGTTCAGCTTCGGTACGCTCCATTTCCTCCAAAGCGGCGGCATAGTCCGCTAAGGACGGCTCAAAATTATCTGGTTCATCGTCTTCTGGCGGGTAAAGGTGATCAGTCACAGCAATCTACTCCTGTTCAGCAAATAAAAGCTTGCGATGGTTTTTCTTCTTTCGGCGGGAAATAGATGGAGTCGAGCAGCAGCGCATCACGGGCGAACGCCACCGAACCGCTCATCGTTTCGAGGCGTTCCTCATCAGGACGCCACAGCTTCCCCGTGAAGGGATGCAGACCGAAGGTATAGCCCAACCGCAGACGCTTTCGTACATCGTCCGGCGCTTCTGCGACCAACCGCGCAGCAAATTTACGTTCATCCAACGCCTCATTGAGGCGGCGCAGTTCGTTCAGGGGTTTCCCACTGTCAATGTTGATCTGTACACCTTCTAGTTGGATGACTCGTGTCAGATCGACAGCCTCCAATTCCTGTCGCAGTTGAAAACTAATCTTGCGAGTTTCATTCAACCAAGCCTTAAGCTCGTAAGCGGCAAGCGGTTTAGCGCGTTCGAGGAGTTTACGTGATCCCTCCTTGCGCTTTTCCTCGTCTCGATAGAATTCCTCAATGTCGGCGGGAGTAAGATCGGCTTGCAGCAGCAGCGATAGCAAATTGTACGTGCTGATACCGCGTTCCTTGCCGTTCACCTGCTTCACCAAGATCATGAACGGGCTAGAACCCCGAAATGAGGTCGCTTCATCACGAATGGCAAGTGTTTCCTTGAGCGTAAAATAGCGTTTTACGCTTTTTTCATACAGCCGGTCATAGTGTGCCTTTAAACGTTCGCGCATTGCTTCCGTTTGCACGCGGATTTCTGCCTTGCTCAACATGGCGATGACATGCGCCGCTTGCACGCCGCCCCATCGACGGAGGTAGCGTTCAAACGATTGCAATGAGGGGTAATCCTCTTGCAAGGCTTCGCGGTAACTGCCTGTCCCATCCCGGTCAATGCGGCTGCCATCAGGAAATCTCTGCGCTAATCGCTCGACGACCCACGCGGGTAACAGCGCGTGTGCCTCGAATGCAGAAAATTCATGACCGTTTGCATCCGCTTTGTGCCGCCCTAAACGTCCTAAACGCTGCAAATGACTCGCGCCGTCAATGCT
>JBBQRJ010000179.1:0-9083 GCA_038214955.1 Aggregatilineales bacterium
CGATCTCATTTCGCGCTTGCGTGTGCGTAAATATCCCGAACCGCTCTATCATCTGCCCACCGATGCAACCGTTGTCGGCTTGGATGAGCGCGGCGTGATGCGTGCCAGCATACAGGGGGCAAGCGCCTACCTCAAGATTGCGGACGGATGCCGCCGCCCGTGCGCCTTCTGCGCCATCCCCAAAATCAAGGGGACAGCCGTCAGCCGCCCGATCCAGTCGATTGTGCGCGAAGCCGTCCAGCTAGAGCAGATGGGCGTCAAAGAGGTTATGCTGATCGCGCAGGACACCACCGATTACGGCTACGATCTCGGTTTGAAAGATGGCATGGCGTATCTACTCGATGAAATTGTCGCCGCCGCGCCCGGTTTGCGCTGGCTTCGCGTGATGTATGCCTATCCCGGTTATGTGACTCCCCGTTTGATCGAGACGATGGCGAAGCACCCGCAGATCATGCATTACCTCGACATGCCGCTGCAACATGTTCATCGAGATACTTTGCTGCGTATGAAGCGCCCTGCCAAAATTGAGTGGGTTTATGACACGCTGGCAAACATGCGCCATGTTATGCCTGATCTCGCCGTGCGGACGACGTTCATTGTCGGCTACCCCGGTGAAACGGACGAAGAATTTGAAGGCTTGATGAAGTTTGTGCGCGATCTCGAATTTGACCGTGTAGGGGCGTTCAAGTATTCGTATGAAATCGGCACGCCGAGCGCCTTACTGCCTAATCAAGTTCCCGACGATGTGAAAGACGCCCGTTACAACGCCTTGATGGAACTTCAGCAGGGCATCAGCCTCAAGAAAAACCAGAGTTTCATCGGCAAGACGCTTGACGTGCTGGTGGAAGGGCATGGCGAAGGCGAAGACGAGGACGGCGACCCCACAGGCGATCACCTGACGTTAGGACGCAGTTACCGTGATGCGCCCGAAATTGACGGCTATGTGATTGTGGAAGGCGAATTACCCGTTGGCGAAATTGTCCCCGTGCGAATCACCGGTGCAACCGCCTATGACCTGATCGGCACGCCGGAGATTAACGACCCGACTATCATTCAGCCGGGAAAGATTTACGGCGCGGGGATGCTGCCCACATAACAGCATAAATCTTGTACCGTTACAGACTTAAAGAACGTATAGAAATCCCGAATTTACCCTTAAAGCCGACACTCGTCGGCTTTTTTTCTTAACGCTTTTGTGCCAAGTCTCAATGATACGCTAATGAAAGCCTTAACGTTTTTCGTCATATAGTAAAGGTACACCAGCGTTTATGTAGATTGTAATAAAGCGAGGAAGTCACATTGATCCCCGGTGAACACAGCTCACGATTTGACCTGCGCTCTGGCGCGGTTGCCCTTGTTCAAGAAAGCGCCCTTTTGTATGGTGGCGCTTCTTCTGATTTTGCTCTGCTGGATTCACTCTACGGCGAACATCGCAACGACATCATCGCCGCCGCCGCACGTCACGCGGGGGAACGCGATACTTTCGTCCGTACCACCACTGCGGACAGGCGCTAGTGATGACCATGCAGGTTCGTCTACAGGTAGTCTGTCACCACCCACCCACAACCGATAGTTCATTGTTTGGTTTGCAGGATAAAGACCAGAATCTACACGCGGGTATTCTTCAAACAGATGGATCGCTGTTATTCGAGTGTGTACTTAACGTAAAAGAGGTTGATCCGCCGAATTTGTTAGGCGCGTTCGCGCACGGCACACCTAAAGAACGTTTTCTCTACCTCAGTTTAGGGACGCCGCCCCTGTGGATAAAGCGCATCAAACTGATGTTGAGCAGCATCACGCCCGCGCAGATGAATAGCGGGCGCACCCTTCGCGCAGAAGTCGATGGTCAGCGTGCCGCCAGCGTTCGCGTAAACTGGACGCTTATCTAGTTGTACTGTCATACGCTCAAGTTGAGTCTTTTCTTCTCTTGCTTCTCTTGCTTTATTTCTCTCTTTGTTCTTCCTCTGTTTGCGCCGCCCGCGCCCGAACGACTTCCGGCGCAAGTTTCTCTAGGGGTTGATCGCGCCGCATCACAAAATGATCTAAATCGCGTGCGACGTAGGCATTGGGGAAGAAGCGCCGCGCTTCCTCGATGATCGCGGACTCACGGTAGCGCCGTGACACATGATTCAAAATCAGCGACTTCACGCCTGTGCTGGAAGCCAATTCCCCCGCTTGACGGGCGGTCAAATGCCCAAAATGACTCGCTTCTTCGGCTTCACTGGTCAAAAACGTTGATTCGATGACCAGCGTATCGGCGTCTGTTACGTACTCGCGGATATTGTCCGTGCGCCCCACGTCCCCGATATAGACCAGCTTGGTTCCTCGTAGCTCGTCGCCTACGACCATCTCCGGCGTGATCGTGCGACCATCGGTCAGCGTGACCGTTTCGCCCGCAACCAGCCGCCCGCGTTCGGGTCCTGCCGGAACGCCAAGCGCCTCCGCCTTTTCCACCAGAAACGGACGACGGTTTTTTTCCTGAAAGGTGAACCCAAAGCAGCCGGGTCCCCGGTGTGTGACCGGAAAGGCGCTCACCGTGAAGTCTTTCGCCTCGAAGAACATGCCCTCTGTCAGTTCTTTCAGTTCAATGCTGATGTCGATGCGTTCGTAGTCGAGTACCACGCCATGAAGCAGGGCATACACTCGCGCTAAAGTCGCTTTGCCGCCAAAAATTTCTACCGAGTCGATGCTCTCCCAACGGGCAAACGTGGACATCAAGCCGCCTAAGCCGAGAATGTGATCGAGGTGGGAGTGCGTTAGCAAAATGCGGTTGAGGCGCTTAAAGCCGATCCCGCTCCGCAAAATTTGCCGCTGAGTCCCCTCACCGCAGTCGATCAAGAAGCGATGTTCGCCCGCGAGGATAGCTTGTGATGATAGCCCGCGTTGAATCGACGGGGCAGAGGCGGACGTTCCTAAAAATACGATCTCAAACATACTTTTACCTTGTGACGCCGATCTGACCGATAAAGAGGCGTGTACCCCGGACTTGTTCGCCCTCGAACACGGTCAGCCGCACACCTGTGTTACCCTCATAAGCGCCGACAGAAATGCTGTATTCGCCCGCACGAATCGAGAATGGAAGTTGAATGTAGCTCACCTGTAATAAGATGTCACGCGCCATCATGCGGTCAGGGCGAATGCTCAACGGGTCGTTTTGTGCCACTGGCAGCGCACCGGGATCAGCGAGGATGTGCGTAAACAAGCGCAAATCGGGTGGTAAAGTGCCATCTACGCGCCAATACGTGAATATAGGGACGAGATCGCCGGGGCGATACATCTCTGCCCAGATGCGCTCGTATCCCAAAAAGGCGATGTTGCCGCCCAATCGCACTGGCGGCGCGGTGATCGGTATTATGCCGGGGGATTCGGGCGCAAAGGCAATCGGCGCAGTGGTCGTCAACGCGCCAGCACGATCCGCCAGCATCGTAGACAGATCGAGCATGACCACCGAACGCGGCGGCAGGTCTGCTCGTTCCACAATCTCGCCTTGCTCCAGCCAATCACGCAAGAACGGGTTGAATGCCTCGTAGCCGTTTGCATCTAAGAAGATGAGGCGTTCCGGTTCACCTGCCGCGATCAAGATCAGGGCTTCATGGCAGTTGGCATAGCGCATAGAGACATCTTGACGCTGCATCATGAGCGCCAGCTTCAGCGGCGCATCCAGTTCAAGCGCCGATGAGGTGGGCATGACATCCGTCGTACAGATCACCGTCGGCATATCGGGCGAACTGTCCAGATAATGCGCGATCTCTCCCACACGGCTGTCATACGCTTCACGCATACTAGGGAGGTCACGCCAATTGATGAACAAATCGCGTATTGTCCACTGCATATTGAAAATGACCAGCGCCACCAGTGCCAGCGCCCCGATAGCGCGTGCAATGCCTGTTTTGGGAAGGCTGTGATACAGCGTACTCACGCCCAAACCGAATAACAGCGCCAGAATCGGCAGTAAGCCAGACATCGCCGGAAAATTCGGACTCTCGTTGGCGCTCAATGCCAGCGGCGCAAGGAACAATATCCCCATCAGGATCAAGATAAAGCGCGATTGACGCCACGAACGCAGCGCGGCGATCAAGCCGATCACCAGAAACAAGCCGCTCACCAGATCAAGCAGGGGGCGACCCGGCAGGTTATGGATCGCGTTTGTGTCACCGCTGATGAAGATGCCGTTTAGCCCGCTCAAGAAAGCGGTCAGCACACGCGGCGAAATAGCGAATACGCGGCTTGCCCCCGCCAACGCAGGGGATTGTAGGCTCGAAATCAAATACGGCGTGGCGACCACGATCATCACGACGACGGCAAACCACGTAAACGAAATGATGCGCCGTGTGATCGCGCTGCGATTGAGTACCATATACGCAATGAAGCTCATGCTCATCAGCGTGACCACGAAATTGAGCGGGTGAATGTAAAAGCCCACGCCGATCAGCACGCCTAGCGCCGCAAACGCTGTCGCTTTCGGTTCACGGTAGGGTCGGCTTCCGTACACAGGCAGCGAACGCGCCAGCGCCAGCAGCACCGCCGTGACGAACAGCGGCAGCAGCATTTCCGGCGAAATACTGCGCGTGAGGACGGTATGCGCCATGTTGACCGCCAGCAAAGCCGTCGCCGCCAAGCCCGCCAGCGCCCCGAACAAGCGCGTGCCAAGCGCGTAGACCAGCGCCAGCGTGATCATGCCAATCCACGCGGAGAAGATGCGATAGCCGAGCAATCCCCCGCCTGTTAGCGAGGTTGTGGCTGCCAGCACGATGCCGTAGCCGTTTTCGCGCCCTTCACCATCGAGATCGTAAAACACCTCCACGCGCCCTTCGCGGACGGTTTCGGTGATGCGAAGATCGGGAATTTCGTCCGCGTTCAAGCCGGGGGGTAAAGTAGTTAAATCCCAAAAGCGCAGAATCGCCGCGATCAAGAGGAGGACGACGGTTAGTGCATAGCTGAGGCGGTTCGACAAACATTCCCCCGTTCAAGTAGGGACGCGAGGCGTCCGGTACATATTTTCATATCACTCGCCCCTTTGGAAAAAATCGAGAGCGATACCTGTAGGGACGAGGACACGCCTCGTCCTTAACTAAAATCTGTCAAAATAGGAAAGGCATGCCTTGTCCCTACGAAAACCATCCTTTTTTACGGAACTGTCGCCTCTCAGCCTATTTTCGTCTGAGGGGGTTGGGGGGTGAGGTTGAGCTACAACGTGGTTGCCCACGCGGTTAAGCCCAGCACACTTGCCCCTAAAATCACATTGATCCATGTCAGGCGCATTTCGGTTTGGCGGAGTCGTATCACCAGCGCCGCATCTTCTTTGCCGCGCTGCGCCAGCAAACTTTGACGATCTAGCGCGGGCGCGATACTCCACTGCATGATCCCACCCGCGATCAACATGCCGACGATCACCCCATGTTTCATGAGGATGATGCGGCTCCAATCGTTCGTGAATTGTAACACGCCATCGTAGTTCGGGTCGCCCACCATTTGCGTCAAGCCCGTCACGATCAACACGACAAGGCTAAAATTGGTCAGCGGTAGAAAACGCTTACGTAATTGATTCATCAGCGCGTCGGGCAGCAATGCGCCAGCGGGAAACAACAGAAGCACGAATGCCGCCAGACCGCCCAACCAGATCACAGTGGCGATAAGGTGAAAGAAATAGCTAATCGCAAGGATAGATGGGGACAAGACCTAACGCCTCCGGGCTGCTGGGGTCACGCGGCGGTAAAAAGCGCGTGCCGCAGTATTTCGCCATGTTCGCCAATTCAATATAAGCAGGGCGAGTATACCCGCTTGGGGTGGTAATCGCCCACCACCATTCCTCGTCTGCTTCTGTCCAGTCGGGCGCGGCGATGTAAATGGCGCTCATCAAGCCCACCCAGGGCTGCCAGTGATCAGCGGCATACTGATAGGCGTTGACCAGATTCCGCGCTTGGGTCGCCTCATCCACCGCGAACCACTGGTAATCGGGGTTCTGTTGATCCGTCGTCCAACCGACTTCAAGGATCGCTACCTGTCGCGCCGCGTCCCCGTTGGCAACCATGATCCGGCGCAAATCCTCTACGCGGCGAAACGTGAAGAAGCGCAGCCCGCCCGCCCCCTGTGAGGGGTCTGTTTCTGGCGCAGAAAATCCCGGCGCGTGCATCCCCACCACATCGACAAACTGCTGAAAGCCCGCGTCATACATCGCTTGCAAATACAGATCGTCAGGGTGAGCCAGCGCGTCATAGTTGCCCGTCGGCGCAAGCCCCGCCGAGATTAAAATTGCATCGGGATCAACTGCTCGAATCGCGTCACTGCACGCCTTGAGCAATCCCACATAGCCCGCCGCGTTCGGCGTTTGACCGCCCCATTCGCGGCTGAGGTTCGGCTCGTTCCATATCTGGTAGGCGTCGATTCTCCCGCGATAACGTTCTGCCAGTGTGCCGCAAAATCGCCCGAACAACGCCACATCATCCGGCGGCGCATCAACCACATTCTCTGTTTTGGCTAAGTTCGGGTGAGTCCACGCGGGCGCATCGCTCAATCGTGCGACCACGCGCAGATTTTTCGCCTCTAGTTCAGACACCAGTTGATCGGCGCGGCTGAAATTCATCTCACCGGGAACAGGTTCGATGTCCTCCCACGCGAAGGTTTGCTTGACGTGGCTAAAGACCATGCGCTGTACCCAGTCCATGTCGCGCCCCGCAAACCCGTGATCCCACCACAAAAACGCCTGTATGCCGTAGGTCAGCGAGGTAAACGGGCGTTGCGTCACGGCGAATCCCATGAGCGCATCCGTTGAGGACAGCGGCGCGGTGAGAAGCAGGAGGCACGCAAAAAATAGCCTCACCCCCTGACCCCCTCTCCGAAAATAGGAGAGGGGACTTGAAAACGTCTCTTGTCTCCCCCTCTCCAAGTGGAGAGGGGGTTGGGGGGTGAGGTTTATGGGTTGTTTAGACATAAATGTTGGTTTTGCGTGGGGGCGTGCAACGGCACATCCGTTGATCTGCGATGGGGTCCGTACAGGGATACTGCCCCCCTCTCCACTTGGAGAGGGGGGTTGGGGGGTGAGGTTGGCTATTCAAATGATGCTTCGTAGGCTCGGTTCCAGTCGCGCACCGCGTCAAACACGGGACGGAATACAAAATTCGGTCCAATGATCGAATAGGGTACGTTGTCATTATCGACTGCCCAACCTGCTTGCGCCCCATAGTTGAGGTTCCATAGGAACGCCAACTGCACAATGTCTTCTTCCTGCATAAACTCGATGGCGGCAATGGTGAAGTCGCGTTGTTCTTCTAACGTGTTATCGTTGGCGAACTCGAAACCTGCCCTGACACCTTCCAAGCCTTCCGCCGATGCCCAACCGAACTCGGTCACGCACAGCTTTTGATCGCCGCCCGCCAGCGCGATTTTATCCGCGTAGGCTTGCAACGTAGACCGGAAGCTCCAACTGTGATGTGGGTTATCAAAGGGACCCCGGAAGGTCGCATTCGCGTCGTTTGGCACATTATCCCATGTGTATTCCGGGCTGAGGTTGTAGCCGTTGTGATGCGCTCCTACGCAGTCGGTGTAATTGAGCATCCCCGCTGCAATCAGTTGATCCATGTACACAAAATCATCCCATGCCCGCACGCCGTCGCTTAAGCCCGTCGGGGAAAGCGCCCCGCTCACCACGATCACGCCGGGGTCAACGGCTTTGATCGCCGTGTAGGTCGTTCGCAGCAGTTCCACATAGTTGGCGGCGCTTAAGCCTTCGGCAGATGTCCATTCGCGGTCAAGGTTCATTTCGTTCCATACTTCGACGGCGTGAACCCTATCCGGGTAGCGTTGAAGAATGTCCGTCACAAACTGCGCGTAGACAGCCGGGTCAGCGGGGGGACCATGCGCGTCAAGGTTCACATTCGGTTCACGCGCCCAATCTGGCGCGGTCACAACCGAGATCAATACGTGTAACCCTTGCAGTTGAGCAGCGGGCAGAAACGTATCTAAAAAGAACCAGTCATACTCACCCTGTACTGCTTCGATGTCCTCCCAGCGTACCTGCATTTTGACCCAGTTCACACTGAGTTGATTCGCTGAGACATCCATCCAGCCCGCCATGTTGTCATAGCTCACCTGTACCTGTACGCCCATCTGGAAGCGGCGCACATCAACGGGAAGCGGCGTTGCCGTCATCGCGGGGGCGGCGAGTGCCTGAGCCGTCTCTTGTGTTGAGACCTGAGCCACTTGAGTCGGCGCGGGCGTGCTGGAAGGCTGGCGCGTCATAGTGGGGACAACCTGCACCACGCGAGTCGCCGCGCCCGTAGGGAGTGCCGCGCTGCTGCGTAAATCTTCACGCCCCGGATTGATCGACGGATAGGTCATGTATACGGCGATGAAGGTTACTGCGCCCACGACGAACGTGATCCCCATCCACAAAATGACAAAATTGCCTACCTGCTTGCGAAAGGCTGATCGTGATACTGCTGTCATCGGTTTATCCTTTGTCCTATTTTGATAGGACGAGGCGTGCCTCGTCCCTACAGGCGTTTCCCCTCTCCATTTGGAGAGGGGATTTAGGGGTGAGGTGCTATCTTGCCCCTGCCAATGCATCACACGCGGGGCAGCCGCCGCCGGGACGAATCATCGCAAAACCTGCCATCGGGTCAGCGCCGTAATTGGTGAAATCGACATTCCACACAATCATCAAGCGCACTCGCCCGCTCTGTGATGCCAGCGCCGCCGCTTCTGCCAGCCATGCGGCTTGTTGAGCGACGGTCACATTGCTTGCCCACCCGAAGTAGGGATCAAGCGGTGGATAGCCTTCTGGCGACAGGTAGCCCAATTCCGTGAAACAGATGGGGCGTGCGCCGCCGACAGCGTTCCAGTAGGTATCGAGCATACCGAGGAAGTAGCGCGTATAGTAGCCATCACGAGGATCGCCGCCGCGTGCAGAGGGCGCGATGATGCCTTCGTTGTAGTGAGCGCCGAGACAGTCCATCCATTGTGCCGCCCCTGCTGCCATCATCTCATTGATGAAGCGATCATCGTTGACCACGCGACCCGGATAGGCGGCTTCTGCGCCCGTTGGGGCAGGTGCGCCGCTGATCACCATGACACCGCCGTTTGCG
>JBBQRJ010000180.1:0-9031 GCA_038214955.1 Aggregatilineales bacterium
GTCCACGAGATGTACGCCATGACGCCGATCAGCACAATCGCTGAAAGGCACGACATACCGATCAACGGTACTGGCATTTGCCGCAGGAATTCTTCTAATCCGCTTTCCATAGAATTTAACGGCAGTGGATACCCGGTTTGAAGCGGGTGGGGAATGCCGTATTTACTCCTTTCGTTCAACATCGATGCTAGTTCCCCGAAGGGAGGCAGTTTTTTGAGTTACCTCTGGAAAACTGCCAAACCTGCTCCGCTTGCGCGGGTCACGTTTGCCTCGTCAAGGTTATCTCGGCTTGTCCTGCTCAACACACTGGCTTAGACCCTCAGCCTGTTTAATGTTGAACGATAGCGCTACAGACTGGCACGCATCCGTAGGTATCATGACCGAAATAACATAGCACCTTGCGGCACTCAGACTGGTCAACACGAGCATTTTCATGCTCCCGGTTTTAACCGGGGGTCGTTGACCCCTAAAGTTTCTGGCAGACGGGGCAGAAATGCGTCCCACGCTGCGCCACGCGAATTTTGCTGATCGTCCCGCCGCACACGACACACGGCAGTTCAGCGCGATCATACACATTGAAGTAAAGCTGTGCCTCACCCGTCGTCCCGTCCGGCTTGCGATACCAGTTGATGCTTGCGCCTTCACGCTCGATTCCAGCGTCCAATACCTGACGGATCGTGGTGTACAGCAGCGCAATTTCATCCTCGTTCAAGCTGTTAGAGGGGCGCCGGGGGTGAATTTTTGCAAGAAAAAGCGACTCGTCGGCGTAGATGTTGCCAACACCCGCCAGAAAAGCCTGATCAAGCAGCAGCGCCTTGATCGCCTTCTTGTGCTTGCCTAAGCGTTCGTGCAGCACAGCCGGCGAGAAGTCGTCCGAAAGCGGTTCGGGTCCCAACAGCGGCGTCACGGCGTCTAAGTGTTCGGTCAGCGCGACAAAACCGAACTTTCGCGCATCCGAAAATCGCAGTTGATGACCGTTGTCCAACTGCAAGCGGAAATGCATCCAGCGATCTGCATTCGTGACCATCTCGTCTGGCACAACATACAGCCGCCCCGTCATTTTGAGATGCACCACCAGCAGATCATCATCCAACTTACAGACGATATATTTGGCGCGGCGTGTGATCGACTGGAACGTCTGCCCCGCGATTCGCGCCGCAAATTGCACTGGATCGGGCGTTTTCACCGTCCGATCCCAATCAAACCACATGGATACAATCGTTCGTCCGATCAGCGGTTCACGCAGACCGCGCACAACGGTTTCAACTTCTGGTAACTCTGGCATATCACCCGCAAATGTTAAGACTCGTCCTATCATTATAGGGTGGATTGAGCCTGTTTGACATTCTGGCTTTAGTCCCGTTGATCAGATTATTCGCGGGTGAAGCGTTGGAAGAACTCCCACATAATCATGCTCGCCTCAATGTCGCGGTTGGTCACTCCCGCGAAGAATTCAGGGATCGATGCACCACTCCCCGCCCAAGTATGACCGCCCCCAAGGATGGTATAAAATGCCACTTCGACGCCATTGTCACAACCTGTATAGCGAATCGCATCAATGGAGTCGGGTAAATCGCTGATGGGTTCTGGCTCAAGACTGCAACCGTCACGCTCTGCCCACGCCGCCGCATACTCTGGGACAGATGGAAAAACCATCACCGCGCCGCCATTGTCTGATCTGCCACCTTCATACGGCACAATGGGATCGTCTGTGCCGTGAAACAGGATCACCGGGACGGGCTGCGACGGTTCGCATCCACTGGGAGCGAGATTATACGCGCCGGATACCCCACCGATTGCCGCCACACGATCCGCCATTTCACAGGCGAAGCGATAGCTCATGCCGCCGCCGTTGGATAAGCCGTTCATGTAGATGTGCGTTTGATCAATGCAAAAAGGCGTTGACAGTTGATCGATGAGATAGGATAAGAACGCCACATCATCGGCACTTTGTACCGCTGCTTCGGTGAACAATCCCGAATTCCAGCGCAGCGGAAACCCGCTTCCTGCCGGATACACGACGATAAAATTCTCACTTTCAGCAACTTCATTCCATATGGAATAACCCCGCTGCTGTGCCGGATTGGACGCAAACCCATGCAGACTTAAGACCAGCGGCGTTGGCAGGGTCGGATCATAGCCCGATGGGACATAGAGCAAGTATGCTCGTTCTTCCCCCTCCCATTCGATGGTGTGGCGCGATTCCCCGACCTCGTAGATCGTCCGCCCACACGCATTACTCTCCGCCTGTGCGGAAACCGTCATGACACTCACGCCGAAGAGGGCGATCAAAAATGCCATTATGCTCATCAAACGAACGCGATTGATCGCGTCCACATGCAAACTGCCCACCTGATTCCTCATGGTATCTCCTATGCCGTTTTGCCTGATTCTACCCCCGCGTCTCTTTGGAATTGGGTTTTCTCATCACTTTCTTGCTTACCCACCCCCATCTCGCTTTGCTCGACTCTCCTCTCCCTCTGGAGAGGGGTTGGGGTGAGGTTAATCAAAATCAACCTGCACAAATTTTCGACAAATCGCTATACTTAGAGTCAGCAAAATCACAGGAAATCCACAACCCGCTATGTCTGAAAACCCGTTTGTACACCTCCACGTTCATACCGAATTTTCGCTCCTCGACGGTCTAAGCCGCATTGACAAGCTCGTCAAACATGCCGCCACTATGGGAATGTCGTCGCTGGCGATTACCGATCACGGGACGATGTTTGGCGTGATTGACTTCTATCAGGAATGCAAAAAAGCGGGCATCAAACCGATCATTGGCATGGAAGGTTATCTTGCCCGCCGCACGATGGAAGACCGCGACTCCAAGCTGGATTCAAAACCCTTCCATCAGCTTATGCTGGCGAAGAACGAAACGGGCTACAAGAACTTGCTGAAAATTGCCAGCGCGTCACAGCTTCGCGGTTACTACTATAAACCCCGTGTTGACCGTGACTTCCTCGCGGCGCACAGCGAAGGATTGGTCGTAACCAGCGGCTGCCTCGCGGGGCAAATCCCAAACATGATCATGGACGGGCGAGAACAAGAAGCCCGCGACTTGATCGATTGGTACGTACAAACTTTCGGACGCGAAAATTTCTATCTGGAACTGCAAAGCCACGACATCCCCGAACTGAAACCCGTCAACGACTGGTTGATCGACATTGGACAGCGCGACAACGTTGGTTTCGTGGCGACCAACGACGTGCATTATGTTTTGGATACCGATTACGACATTCACGACACGCTGTTATGCATTCAAACCAGCGCCAACAAGTCTGACGTTAACCGGATGCGTATGACCGATAACAGTTACTATCTCACCAGCGCGGCGGAGATGTGGTCAACCTTCGGGCATATCGACGATGGCAAACCCCTGCTGAACAGCGTCAAGATCGCGGAAATGTGCGAGATCGATCTGGATCGCAAGGGCTATCACCTGCCCTTGTTCCCCGTGCCAGAAGGTCACACCTCAAAAACTTATCTGCGCTACCTATGCGAAAAGGGTTTGCCCTGGCGCTATCCCGGTCACAGCGATGACCCCGAACTAGTTGACCGCCTAAACTTTGAATTGAACGTCATCGGCAAAATGGGCTTTGAAACCTATTTCTTGATCGTGTGGGACTTATGCGAGTTCGCCCGCGAAACCGACATCTGGTGGAATGTGCGTGGGTCAGGCGCGGGCAGCGTGGCGTTATACTGCCTCGGCATCACCAACATTGACCCGATCCAGAACAACCTGCTGTTTGAACGCTTCCTGAATCCGGGTCGCGTCAGTATGCCCGACATCGACATGGACTTCCCTGATGATCGCCGCGCCGAAATGATTAACTACTGTGTCCGCAAGTACGGCGAAGATAAAGTCGCCGCCATCATCACCTTTGGGACGTTGGGCGCGAAAGCCGCCGTCCGTGATGTTGGGCGCGTGCTAGGCATTGATCTAGGAATTGTGACGCAAGCAGCGCGGCTCATCCCCACCGAACCCAAGCCGAAGCCCGTCCAAGAATACGTCAAAGACAACCCCGAATTGCAGAAGATGTACGACACCATGCCTGATATTAAGCGTGTAATCGACTTGGCGGAACATCTACAGGGCATCAACCGCCACGCTTCGACCCATGCGGCGGGCGTGATCATCGCGGATAAACCGCTTGATGAATATCTGCCGCTGCATCGTCAGACCAAAGAGTCAAAAAATGATGTTGACGGGGAAGAAGCGATCACGCTTAAGCAGGTGACGCAGTTCCCAATGGAAACCTGTGAGGCGATTGGTCTGCTCAAAGTGGACTTTCTCGGCTTATCCACGCTGACGTATTTGCGTAAGGCGTGCGATCTGGTCAACCGTTATCACGGCACCGATTATTCGATGGATACTATCCCCTACCGCCCGACAGATGATCCCGCGCAAGATCGCATGTTGGCGAACACGTTTGAGATGATCGGACGCGGTGAAACCATCGGCGTGTTTCAGGTAGAAAGCACGGGGATGCAGGGCATGTTACGCGAGATGCGCCCCAACAAGTTCGAGCATATCATCGCCGCCGTGTCGCTGTATCGTCCGGGCCCAATGGACTTCATCGATGATTTTAATGACCGTATGCACGGCAAAAAAGAGATTAACTATCACCACGAGGGATTGCGCCCGATTCTCGAAGAAACATACGGTATTATTACATATCAAGAACAAATTATGCAGGTAGCAGGGAGTTTGTTCGGCTATTCGCTCGGTGATGCCGACTTAATGCGCCGCGCTGTGTCCAAAAAGAAGAAAGAAGACCTGCTCAAGCACAAGCAGATTTTCATCACACAGGGTCCCCAAGTCGATTCTTCAATGACGCCGGAAATCGCAGAGAAAATATTCGATGAAATTGAGTTTTTCGCCAATTACGGATTTAACAAATGCATAGTAGGTGATACGGAGATCATTGATGCCGCGACAGGTCGCCTTCACCGAGTCGAAGATTTAGCGACAGGCGCGGCAGTCATCCAATCAACGCCTACATTAGACACAAACTCGCTGAAACTCAAATCTGGCACGGTTGCTCAAGTGATGCAGAACGGCGTTAAACCCGTCTATCGTTTGACGACTCAGCTTGGGCGTGAAATCGAAGCGACGGATAACCACCCCTTCTACACGTTTGATGGCTGGCGTCTGCTTGGGGAGCTTTGTCCCGGCGATCAAGTTGCTGTCCCGCGCCGCATTCCCGTCGAAGGTATGAACGAATGGGACGTTGACGATTTGATCTACATGGGTGAGCAAGTGAAAGCATTTTCATCCTTGCCATCAGATGTATTCACGCTCACGAACGCAAATATCGCGGTGTTGCTTGCCACACTTTGGCATACGGACGGTGAATTAGATTCTGTCTTAAAGTCCGCACGTTGTACCGTCACATCTCGCAAACTAGCGCATCAGATTCAGCATCTCTTGCTACGTTTTGAAATTCTAAGCCACATCGACGATGAAAATGTTTTTGTCACTGGCGATGCTTTTTATACCTTCATGGAACAATTAGTCCTGCAAACAGAAGGCGTGAATGGCTTTGCTACTATGCCCGTACATCGCCATTTTTCTTCGGTTACAGACACCGAAAGTGACATCTACTGGGATAAGATTGTCTCGATTGAGTATGTAGGCGAAAAGCAAACCTACGACCTCACAATCCCTGAAACGCACAACTTTGTCGCCAATGACATCATCGTGCATAACTCCCATGCGGCTGACTATGCCGTGATCACCGTGCAGACGGGTTTCCTCAAATGCAACTACCCTGCCGAATACATGGCGGCGCTGCTCACGGTTTACTTTGATGACTCCCCCAAAGTCGCCACCTTCCTTGCAGAGTGCAAGCGCCTCAACATTCCCATTTTGCCGCCGGATGTGAACTACAGCAGCCTCGATTTCGACATTCAGAACTTAGACAACGGGCAGCAAGCGATTCGCTTTGGCATGGCGGCGATCAAGAATGCGGGCGTAGGCGCATTACAGCACTTGATCGAGGCGCGGAACGAGGGCGGCTTATTCGCAGACCTCAAAGACTTCTGCCGCCGTCTTGATCTGCGGCAGGTGGGTAAAAAGACCGTTGAAAGCCTGATCAAGGTGGGCGCGTTAGATGCTTTTGGCGAACGCACACAGTTGATCGATGGGTTAGAACGCATCATCGCCTACAGTGCCGAACAGCATAAGGCGGCGGACATCGGGCAAATGGGCTTATTTGGCGGCACAACTGCCCCCGTTGATGATGACTTGCTGGCGAATTTGCGTCCAAGCGGCGCAACGAGCGTTCGCCAAATGTTGGATTGGGAGCGAGAACTGCTCGGCTTGTACATTTCTAGTCACCCTGTTGATTCCATCACAGATTCACGCGGCGGCACGAACATCGTCACGACCATTGACCTCAAAAACGAAGACAGCAACTTGGGCGGGAAAAATGTACGCTTTGTCGGCTTGGTCAGGGCGCTGCGTAAGCTGCCCACAAAAAGCAAAGACATGATGTGTGTTGCCACGCTGGAAGATCGCTTCGGCGCAATTGATGTCGTTTTGTTCCCGAAAACGTGGGCAAAATTCGAGTCGCTCATGATCGAAAATAAAGTGGTCGTCGTCTCAGGAAAACTCGATGTATCGCGCAACGATCTACAAATTCTGTGCGAAGATGTGAAAGATGGCATCGAATCGGTTTCCACCGCAAACGAGGTGTATCAAACGCGCATCACGCCCATTTACTCGCCTGAGCCTGAACCTGTCAGCGCCTACGCCACATCGAACGGCAACGGCTATCATCCCGAAGAACCGCCCGATTTTGATCAACTGCCGCCGCCTGACTTCTACATGGATGAGTTCGACAACTCTCCACCACCGCCGCCTGCCTCACGGGTGCTGACAATTTATTTCCAGCGACTCGATGAAACCGAGCGCGATCAACGGCGTTTGTGGCGCGTGGTCAACGAAATCAAGGGGTTTTCAGGGGTTGACGAATTCCGCGTGATCATCATGCAGGATGACCAAGAAACGCATTTGCTCGACTTTCCTAATCACAAGACTTTCATTTGCGTCGGCTTGCAAAATAAACTTTCCCAAATTGAGGGTATTCGCTGGCAAATCGATTAAATCTCGTGCGGAAAACCTAGCGTTTGCGCTTGTTGTGGATACAATATTGCCGCACAACAAACACGGGAGCAATCCGCGATGAAGAAAATAGCGGTGATGACAAGCGGCGGCGACTCGCCGGGACTCAATGCGGCAATTCGAGCGGTAGTACGTACCGCTATGAACTACGACATCGAAGTGTACGGTATCCGACAGGGCTATACCGGACTACTGAATGGTGATTTTGAACTGCTGACAAGCGTCGAAGTCAGCGGTATTTTGCAGCGCGGCGGCACCATCCTCCAAACGGCACGTAACGAGGAATTCAAGACCCCGCAGGGGCAAAAACGCGGCTTGCGCCGACTCAACGAACAGGGCATTCAGGGCTTAGTCATCATCGGTGGCAACGGCAGTCTGACGGGGGCGCTTTCCCTGCATCGGATGGGCTTTCCCGTTGTCGGCGTGCCGGGCAGCATTGACAACGACATTTTTGGCACGGATATGGCAATCGGGGTGGATTCGGCGCTCAACGTCATCCTTGACGCGCTTGACCGTCTGCGTGATACAGCATCGTCACATCAACGCGCTTTCATCATCGAGGTCATGGGGCGCAACTGCGGCTACCTCTCGCTGATGGGCGGCATTCTCGGCGGCGCGGAAATCGTCGTCACACCGGAACGCCCGCCAACAATGGAAGAAGTCGCCGCGTCGCTGGAAGACGCCTACGTGCGCGGCAAATCACACGCCATTGCGGTAGTCGCTGAGGGTGCGCCCTATCGCGCTACTGACCTTGAACAGTTCCTCAACAAGAACCCGAATATCGGCTTTGAAATTCGCTTGACGATCTTGGGACACATTCAGCGCGGCGGCAGTCCAAGCGCGTTTGATCGCTTGCTGGCAACCCGCATGGGCGTAAAATCGGTGGAATACTTGCGCGATGGTCAATCGGGCGTCATGGTTGCCTTGAGCGGACGCGAGATGAAAGCCGTTTCGCTCGAAGAAGCCGTCAGCCGACTGCGCCCGATCAGCGACAGCTATTTTGAAATGGCGAAATTCCTCTCAAGATAAAAAAGAAAGATTTAACGCGAAGGCGCAAAGACGCGAAGGCGCAAAGAAAGTTTAACGAAAAGCTACTCAAGGTGGATAGTTTACCATAAACATCAACACCGTTTACGGCAAATGTTGTCAGCCTTCCTTTTTCCTTATTCTACTTGGCGTCTTTGCGCCTTCGCGCCTTTGCGTTAAATCTTTTCTTGCTTTTCCTGCTTTTATTCCGTGTCTTTCCCAATTTCGGCAATCCGCGCTTTGACCAACCCGATCAACGAGACGACGGGGATGCGTATCTGATACCCCCGCTGCCCCGCGCTTAACGTGATATGCTGCAACTGGGTCGCGGGCTGGTCGATGAACACCTTCCAGTTCTTCTGTGTGAGTGCCAGCGGACTAATCCCGCCCACTTTTAAGCCCGTTTGCGCTTCGGCGTCCTTGAGCGATGCCATACGCACTTTCTTTTCGCCCGCCGATGCCGCCAACCGTTTCAGGTCAACGTGACGATTAGACGCCAGCAGCACGAGCATCGGCTTACCGCCCCCGTCTGGCTCGACCACCAGCGTCTTGTAGATGAGATGCGGCGGAATGCCAAGCATCTCCGCCACTTCCTCCGCATCGTGAAACTGTGATCCGTCGTATTCCAACACTTCATACGGAATTTTATGTTGTTCCAACAGCCGCATTGAATTGAGTTTGTCCGCCATGTGATCCCTACGTTTTATACTGTCGCAGCGCCCGCCGCCCGATCCAACCCGGCACGAGCATCGTTCCCAACACCACCAACCAATCGAACGGGCGCAAAATCACGCGCTTCTGGCGTCGATCAACCGCCTTCACAATCCCCTCTGCGACGTGTTCCGCCGTCATCACGGGGAGAATCGGCGCTTTAGC
>JBBQRJ010000181.1:0-9010 GCA_038214955.1 Aggregatilineales bacterium
GATCCGTGAGCGCGTGATCGTCAAAGCGACGCTCATGCGCGGGACTTTGCACGCATTCACGGCGGCGGACTATCTACGCTTTCGCCACACCTTACAATCCGTGCTGGATAACGCGCTGGAGTCGATCACCAAAGCGCGTGATAAACAGTTCGATCCCGATACGGTGCTGGCAGAAGGGCGCGAATTTCTCTCTCAAGAACCGCGCAGTTTCGCAGAAATTACAAAGCATTTCACGGAACGCTACCCCAACGCAGACATCGGCTCGATTCGCTACATGCTGCGGACGCAAATCCCGCTCGTGCAAGTCTCGAACGACAGCGCATGGAGCTATCCCGGCAATCCCAAATTCACGCTGGCGGAAACATGGTTCGGCACGCCAATCCCCGAACAGGATGCGCTGCCGGATTTGATTCGTCGCTACCTAGCCGCCTTTGGACCCGCGACAGTCAAAGATATTGAAACGTGGTCGGGTTTGCGCGGCTTGAAAGAGACGCTTGAGGCAATGAAGCCCGATCTCGTCGTGTACAAAGAGGAAGGCGGGCGAACCGAACTGCTCGACCTGCCTGATATGCCGTTCCCTCCCGGTGATATGCCCATGTCGCCGCGCTTTCTACCCGAATTTGATAACCTGCTGCTGTCTCACCAGAAGCGAACGCGGGTACTCGCAGATGAACACCGTTCGCGGGTGTATATGTCGGGCAATTTGCGCGTTGCCAATACGATCCTTGTGGATGGATTCGTAGCGGGCGTGTGGAAAATTGGGACGGTCAAGAAAGCCGCCGCGCTGGTGATAGAACCGTTTGCGCCGATCTCCAAAGCGGATCGGGATACGCTCACCGAGGAAGGTGAACAGCTTGTTCGCATGGTCGAAGAAGGCGCGAAAAGCTATGAGGTGCGCTGGAGCATCTAACCTCACCCCTCAACCTCCTCTCCGAACGGAGAGGAGGAGAAAAGAGTCTGTTTTTAGCCCCTCTCCACAGGGAGAGGGGTTGGGGTGAGGTTACAATTCTGAACTGACGTATAATGAACATAGAGATTTGCACACAAGGAGCTTTGCCTTGCGCTTTGTACGCTGGATATTTTTCCTAGTACTTTTGATCGCTCTCCCCGCAGCCGCTCAAGCGGACGACACAACCCAACGTTTAGATGAATTGGGCGGTGATTTCTGCCCCGACAGCGATTTCACCTGCATCACGCTGACCGTACCGCTGGATCACTTTGACGAGAGCAACACGGAAACGCTCGATGTGGTGTTCGGCGTCCTGCCCGCCACTGGCGAACGTTACGGCGCGTTCGTCACATCAACGGGCGGACCCGGTTCAACCGGATTAGCTTACGCGGACAACTACAGCAGCTATTTTGATCCTGCCGTAATGGAACACTACGATATTGTGTTTTTCGATCAGCGCGGCATGGGGCAGTCCGGCGGTTTGACCTGTCCGGCAGCAGTCGCCATGTATTATCAAACGGACGCCCGCCCCGTCACGCCCGAAGGTGAAGCGGCGTATATCGAAGCGGCGCGGACGTTTGCTCAAGACTGCTTTGTTGAAATGGGCGAACCCGCGATTTTGCCCTATCTCAACACGGATCAAGCCGTCGAAGACCTTGAAGCCTTCCGCGAAACAATGGGCTATGACGAACTCTATTTGTACGGTGAAAGCTACGGCACGCAGTACGTCCAGACCTATGCCGCCGCCCACCCTGATCGCGTCGGCATGTTGATCGTGGACGGCGTGGTTGACCTCACGCTAACAGGCGAGGAATTTTATCGCCAGCAAGCGCAAGCCTTTAGCGACGTACTCACGGCTACGTTGAATGCTTGCAATGCTGATCCGGCGTGCGCGGCGGATTTCGGCGGAGATGCTGCCGCCTTCTATGATGATCTCGCGGCAGAACTGCTGGCGTCCCCCGTTACAGTAGATTTCCCGCTGCCATCGGGGGAAACCGAAGTGCGTCCGGTGGGGGTCAGCGAATTGGAAACCAGCGCGGGCGGCAACGTCTACGGGCGCGGAGGTCGTGCCTTTTTCTTGCGCGTGCTGGCGGCGGCGTATCGCGGTGATCTCGTGCCGCTGCTGCGAATGGCGTATTCACTCTACCTGCTTGACCCAACGACGCTGGAAGTCATCCCCGATGAAAGCTATTCGGATGCGATGTATTACGCCGTAGACTGTACCGACTATCTGTTTTATGAAGGTACTCCCGAAGAACGCGCCGAGTCGTTCTTACGCGCTGGTGATGATGTAGATGCCAGTACGCCGCGCCTGAGCAATATCTTCTATACAGACTTTCCGTGTGCATTTTGGGGCGCGTCAGGGGTGGCGGAACGTCCCGCGCCGCTTACCGGAGAAGGCTATACGACGTTCGTCCTTGTCTCCAGCACTGACCCCGCAACGCCTTACGGTAATGGGGTTTCGGTGTTTAATGCCTTAGAGGATGCTTACCTGATCGTGGACGATGGCGGTCCGCATGTGCTGTTCGGGCGCGGCGATCTTTGCCCCGATACAGCGATCACCAATTTCATGATCGATGGTATTACGCCGGATGCGCGGCAGTTTGTGTGCGACAACGGACAGCAGGTGATCAGACCGTATACCCCCCTGAACCCGATCAACGCTGGTGAGTTTGAAAGCGGCGTCCAGTTCATGCGGGCGCTTGAGGATGAGATCAACGCCTTGCCGGAATACTATAATTGGGATGTGTGGACAACCACGAGCATCGGCTGTCCCTACGGCGGCAGATTCACGTTTGAAGCCACCGACGACGGCGAAGCCTTCACCTTTGCCGACTGCATTTTATTCAACGGCGCGGTGATGAATGGCGATGGGGAGTATATTTGGGGAGAGACATTCGCGCTCAATGTCAACGTGACAGGCGATGTGAGCGCCGATCTCGAATACGTGCGTGATGAAGCGGCGGAGATGTATACCGTCATCGGAACGTTTAATGGTGAAACTGTAGAGGTGATTCCATGAGAAAACTGTTGATTGTGTTGGCGCTGTTTCTCTCGTTTGGCGTCGTCATGGCGCAAGAGAGCGATCCTGAATACCCGACGGTGATCGAATTACAAACCGAACCGATTCCCCCGCGTGATCGGTTGGAACTGGCGGAACGTCTGCGCGGTGTGACCGACATTGCCCCGCCGCCATCCGACCCGCCAGATCGTCAGGTGGGCGATCAAGACGGGTTCAGCGTGAGCAATTCGAGCGAAGGCTATACCCGCGAAATCACCGCGACTCTTGAAGTCGTCGGAGAGCATATCTACCTGTGGGTAGAAAATGGCGCGAATGTCTCACAAAGCGACCTGCAAGAGTTAGCCGATTTCTTTGATACCGAAGTTTACGAACCTGTGCGTGATTTGTGGGGCAGCGAAGCACAACCCGGCATTGACGGTGAACAACGGGTGCATGGCTTGTTTGCCTACGAAATGGGCGCATCCGTGGCAGCCTATGTCAGCAGCGATAACGGCTATCCCGAAGAAGCGGTTGCCAGCAGCAACGAGCGCGAAATGTTCTTCTTCAACCTCGACGCAATTGGTTCATCCTTCGATGTGTTCCAAACGGGCGTAATCGTCGCGCACGAATTTCAGCACATGATCCGCAATAATTTGCAGTTCAATGAGGAAACATGGATGAACGAGGGGTTGTCTACGTTCACCGAGTTTTACCTCACGGGAACACCAGACTTTTTCGCCTATGACTTCATGTTCATGCCCGAAACTCAGCTTAATAGTTGGAACGAGGACGGCAGTTTGCGCGGGGCGAACTATGGCGCGGCGCAAATGTTCTTGATCTACTTCTATGACCGCTACGGCATTGAGGGAATGCAGCAGTTGAGCGCCGATAATGCGCCCCGCGCTTTGACCTCTGTCGATGATGTGCTGTTGGCAATGGACGAAACCGGTGTCGATGAATTCTTCGCGGATTGGGTCGTTGCCAACCGTGTGATTGGCTCGAATTGGGAAAGCGGCTATCGTTCGCTGGAAAGTTTTGGCTTAACGGCGGCAGATCGCTTCAGTGCATCGACTTATCCGGTCACACACGGGGACGAGGTGCCACAGTACGGGACGCATTACATCAATTTGCCCGCCATGAGCGGCGTCAAAGCGATGGAAATTAGCTTATCAATCCCTGCCGACGCGCAGCTAATGGACACCGAATTCACGGGGACGGTTGCCTACAGCAATCGCGGTGATGTGAGCGATACAACCCTCACCCATGCGTTCGATCTCACAGGGGTCACGAGTGCAACGCTCGATTACCGCCTGTGGTATCACCTTGAAGACCTGTGGGATTACGGCTACATCATGGTGAGCGAGGACGATGGCGCAACATGGGACATCATCACCACGCCGCACAGCGTCAGCGAGAACCCGTATGATACGGCGTATGGGAATGGTTACACGGGAATCAGCGGCGGCGGGGCTGCTCCCGTGTGGCTTGAGGAATCGGTGTCGCTGGATGCGTATGCAGGGGAAAATATCCTCGTGCGCTTCGAGGTGATCACCGATGACGCCGTGAATCAAACTGGCATGGCGGTGGATGATGTGCGCGTTGACGCGCTTGGCTACAGTGAAGACTTTGAAGGGGATGCCGAAGGGTGGGACTTCAACGGCTGGATTCCAACCGATAACCGTTTGCCTCAGTCAGCATGGGTACAGATGATCGAAATTACGAACGGGGATGTTTCGGTCACGCGCTGGCTTGCGGAAGATACGGAGAACGTCTGGGAATTTAGCCCGAACACAGAATCGGACTCGCTGATCTTGGCGATTACGCCGCTGTCCCCTGTAACGACGGTGCCAATGCCGTATCAACTGCGGGTCGATACAAAGTAAAGGACTGAACACAGTTAAAAGTTAAAAGGTAGAAAGTTAAAAGTAAAATCGTTTCTCACTTTCAACTTCTGTCTTTTAACTTTTAACTTGGTCTTACTTCGAGCGCATCCGTTTGAACTCGGTTTCGAGTTCGCGTTTGCGCTCTTCGCTGGCTTGCCGCGCTTCATCGAGCGTTTCGGCGTACCCTTCTTTGAGGGCGTCCACCACTTTTTGACCGGAGACAGGCGAGAACACGATCACCAGCATTCCGCCGATCAACGCGCCCACCGTGAACCCCAATACCAAACTGAGCAGTTTGTACATTCGCCGCCCCTTTCTTGATATGCTTGATTATAGCTTATTTTTAGAACATGCAAGTAATCTATTTTGAAACAGATTGGCGTTTTTGCCCTGAGACGCCATAATTCGGGCAAATCAGCTTTTAGCCCTTAGCGGTTGGCTTTTAGCTAATTGCTAACGGCTAACCGCTTAGATGATCTCTCAACCTACAGGAGAAGCGAAATTATGAGCCGTGATGTCATTCGGACGCAAACCGCGCCCGTCGCCATGGGTCCCTATTCACAGGCGATTGTTGCCAACGGTTTTGTGTTTGTAGCGGGGCAAACGGGACTTGTTCCCGGCACAAAGGAACTCGCCGCCGGAGGCGTGGAAGCACAAACCCGGCAGGTATTGGAAAACCTCAAAGCGATCTTGATCGCTGCGGGATCAGGGTTAGATCGTGTGGTTAAAACCACCGTGTTCCTGCAAAACATGGGCGACTTTGCCGCCATGAATGCGATCTACGCGGAGTACTTCCCCAACGACCCACCCGCCCGCAGCACAGTGGAAGTCGCAAAACTGCCGATTAGTGCGGTGGTCGAAATTGAAGCTGTTGCGCTGATCTAGTCTCGCAGTTTAGTGAGCTGTGACGCGATTTCTGGCACTTGCTTGCCAATGTAAGCAAGTGCCTCATCAAGCGTCGTATGTAAGATGACCTTGTTACGCTGTACCTGTGTCGCTAGCATCGAGACAAACTTGATCGAAGGGTTGTCGCTGATGACAATCAACTGGCGTAAGTTGGCATGGGTCATGAACTTTTGCACGCTTGGAATAGCCCGTACAATATTTTTCGGAAAACTGGTGATACCCAGCGTATTCACAATGAGAAAAACAGGCTGTGACGTGCTATTGAAATTTTCCACGACATCAGTAGAACTGCCTACCACATCGTCATCGGTGTAGGGATTGGAGATTTTGCTGTACAGCACGTAGTCTTTGACTAGCCATTCATGGGAATACGACATGGGCTGTTCCCTGTTCTTTAACAGATAAAATATACATCACAGTATAAATCAAAAGGTGACGTTTGTTATGTTAATTAACCTGTTTTGACGCCTTCCTGATCTCGTGTGTTATACTCCTTCGTCATGAGTAGGTCATTTTGAAGGAGAAAACCGATGGCTGTAGCAACCGCTCCGGGTGCAACCCTCAGCATCGATAACATTGTGCAACTGCTCGGCAAAGACGCCGACTATCTGTTGAATCACACCAGCAAAACCGTTCCGAAAGAATCGCTTCACCTGCCGGGGGGCGATTTCATTGACCGCGTGTGGATTTCGTCTGACCGCACACCGCAAGTGCTTCGCAGCCTAGCAAGCATGTTTAATCATGGGCGTTTGGCGGGGACGGGCTACCTGTCGATTCTCCCCGTCGATCAGGGGATCGAACATTCGGCGGGCGCGTCGTTTGCCAAGAATCCGGCATACTTCGACCCGGAAAATATCGTCAAGCTGGCGATTGAAGGCGGTTGCAACGCCGTCGCCTCGACCTTTGGCGTATTGGGCGCAGTCGCACGCAAGTACGCGCACAAAATCCCGATGATGGTCA
This sequence comes from Aggregatilineales bacterium, assembly GCA_038214955.1. Classification (GTDB taxonomy): domain Bacteria; phylum Chloroflexota; class Anaerolineae; order Aggregatilineales; family Phototrophicaceae; genus Flexifilum. Next base: position 6,701 of record JBBQRJ010000181.1, read on the forward strand.
AAATCAACCATAACGAACTGCTGACCTTCCCCAACAAAGCCGAGCAAGTGATGTTCGGTTCGATTAAACAAGCGGCGGATATGGGCGCGGTTTGCGTGGGCGCGACGGTCTATTTCGGTTCGGACGACAGCACGCGCCAACTGGTCGAAGTGGCGCAAGCCTTCGCGCTGGCGCATCAACTTGGGCTGGCGACGGTATTATGGTGCTACACGCGCAACGCGGGTTTCAAGGTGAACGGCGTGAATCACGAAACCTCGGCTGACCTCACCGGACAGGCGAATCATCTCGGCGTCACCATTCAGGCGGACATCATCAAGCAAAAGCTGCCCACGCAAAACGGCGGGTTCAAGGCGCTGAATACGGGCGGATCATCGTATGGCAAGCTGGACGAACGGATTTACTCCACGTTGACCAGCGATCACCCGATTGACCTCACACGCTATCAGGTGTTGAACTGCTATGCGGGGCGTGCGGGCTTGATCAATTCGGGCGGCGCAAGCGGTGAAAATGATACCGTCGAATCCGTGACGACTGCCGTGATCAACAAGCGGGCGGGCGGCACAGGCTTGATCAGCGGGCGTAAGGCGTTCCAGCGTCCAATGGGTGAAGGCGCGGCACTGCTGCGTGCCATCCAAGACGTGTATTTGTGCGACCAAGTGACCATAGCGTAAGTAACTCACCTTACGCAGATCGTTATTTCTGACCCCGACCCCTCCCCGAATTCGAGGAGGGGAGCAAGCAGACTCCTGTTTGCGCCCTCCCCTGAATTCGGGGGAGGGAGGCGAGCGCAGCGAGCGGGGTGGGGGTCAAACTGACACCCTGCGTAAGGTGAGTAAGTAAGCGAGAATCAAAAAGGCGATCCACACTGGATCGCCTTTTTGATTCACCCGATTCTATTGCATCAATACCAATTGCTTGGGATTTTCAGCCTGTTTCACAGTTTTCTTAGAGGACACAAGTTTTAGCGTTGTTGGCTTTGTGTTTGTCTGTTTGTCTGTTTCCAGCTTGGCAATTCGTTCTGGCAAGCCGCGAGTCATCTGGTTAAGACACTCACCATACACTTTAGAATTAACATACGGCTTGATGTGCTTTTTAGCAAATTCGATATTCCATTTTTGGAAACGTCTTACTGTGGCTAAATCATCAGAATTTGCAGCTTCATCCGATAACATCCCATCAGAACTCACATGCCAGAAAACTTCTTCATCGGGCGGGTTAGCGGGTGTCATCTTTTCGATCCGCTGCTGCAACTCAATCACCTGACGCTGCAAGTCGATAATTTGCTGCTGTAAGCATGTTTGATAAAACGCGAACGCAAACAGCATTTCAGGGTTGAAATACCATGCTTTGCTCATCACGGTGATCCTTTATAAGTCCATTTCTTTATCACGGTATTGGAAGAACCACATACGCACAGCGTGAGGAAATGCGCCTGGATTATTCCAGAATTCTTGCAATTCCTCTGAACGGTAAAATTCTTCCAAATCCAATTCTGCATTTCTATAAGTAACAAGTTTTTTCAAAACGCGGAATACTTTTTCGTTTCCTGTTTCTTCATATGCAACTTCCAAATCTTCAATGAACTCATTTACCTCTTTAAGCCCAAGAAGATGTAAATGGCGTTCTGGCAATTTAGGTCGATTCGGATTGCGTTGAACATTCATGGTTGCATCCTTGCTCTATGAATATAGAGAGTTTATGCTAAGTTGATGATATTTGCAAAGCGATTTTGCCCGCAATTCACTCCAAACCCATTAACCCCGCTTCCGTATAACCGAACCCGCATTTCCTATAAAACTCCGCGAAGTGTGGCTCGTAATCGACATGCACCCACTTGATCCCGCGCCCGCGTGCCGCCTCGACTGCCACGCGCACCAACGCTAAGCCGACCCCGCGCCGCTGGTAGTCGGGATGCGTGGTTGTATCCAGCAAAAAGGCGTGAATACCGCCATCCCACGCCAGATTGACAAAACCGATCAGCCGTTCGCCGTCATAGGCGCACACATAAAGCAAGCTGTGACGTAACTGCGCCTCAAAATCGCTGACACTGTGATCATCCCACGCCGCCGCAAACAGATCGTTCAGGGCGGCATTCTGAATCGGCGGGGAGATGTGATACTCGAATTTAGCCTCACTCATAACGCAGCACATTCGCTACCCGTTCACGCACGGCGACTCGTGCGCTCAAGAAAGTCGCCGCCCATGCGATGATGACCGAAGCGACCACCAGCGCCACCGCGACGGGCATGGCATCTGCTGGAATAGGGATAATGTCGCCTTGACCGAGCGCCGTCAAAATCGACACGCCTA
>JBBQRJ010000182.1:0-8976 GCA_038214955.1 Aggregatilineales bacterium
TCTGACCCCACCCCCGACCCCTCCCCGAATTCGAGGAGGGGAGCAAGCAGACTCCTGTTTGCGCCCTCCCCTGAATTCGGGGGAGGGAGGCGAGCGCAGCGAGCGGGGTGGGGGTCAAACGGACACCCTGCGTAAGGTGAGATAATGATTGTGAACATTCGCTGTATAAGGATAAACACCTATGTCTGCTTTGAGGTTCAATTCGCCACACCGAGTCCAATTCGCATTGACTGCTGCCCTACTCATCCTACTCATGCTGTGGATGTTTATCGCTTTCACGAGTCCGGTTAGGGGCGCTCCCCTCACTCAAGAAACCCCTGATGCGACGGCTGAACCCGACACACGCACGATCATGTTCACCTCGAATCGAGATGGCAACTGGGAAATTTATCAAATGTCGCTGGCAGACAACAGCGTGACCAACCTGACGAACAACGAAGGGGCGGACGGTCTGGGGTCATTTTCGGCGGACGGCGGCGCGATCTCGTTTCTCAGCAGTCGCAATGGGGAACTCGAAGCCTTCAACATGAACGCCGATGGCAGCGATCAGTTTCAGGTGTTAAACGACATCCGCACGATCATGTCTGTTCTCACGACCGGGCGCTTCGATTGGGATTTTCACTTGAATGCAGAGGGTCAAATTGCGCTCGTGACGCTGCGCGATTTGAACCTCGAAATTTACCTGCGGGACGGTGATACCGATACCAACCTCTCACAAGACGGCGCAATTGACTGGTTTCCAGCGTGGTCAGCCGATGGCACACGCATCGCGTTCGGCTCAAATCGTGAAGGCAATCAAGAAGTCTATGTGATAGATGCGGACGGCTCGAATCTGATCCGCCTCACCGATCACGAGGCAAACGACGTTGTTCCCGTATGGACAACCGACGGGCAGATCATGTTCATCTCGGAACGCGATACGCTCATCAGAGAAGGCGAGATCGGCTTATATCTGATCGACCCCGACGCCGACGACCCGCAGCCCGTTCGCATCACCGAGACAGACATCATAACCATTGCGCCAGAGTTGGACGGTTCGACGGCGCTCTACATGTCCAACGTCGATGGGGATTGGGATATTTATAGGCTGGAAAACGAAATCGTGACCAACCTCACGGATAACGATACGGATGATCTGTTCCCGATATGGAAACCCGCTTCTTGATTCTTGTCGTTCGCCTGATGATCGCGCTGCTCGTCGGGATCGCGCTGCTGGCGGGGATTGCCGTCAGCATCGGGCGAACATTTTCCGGTACGCGCCTCACCTATGAGAGTGACCGGACAGGCGATTTTGAACTGTACGCTTACGACGCTGAACAGGGGTTGTCCTATAACCTGACGCACAACCCCGGCGGCGATACCGATGCCGCATGGTCGCCAAATGGGGAGCAGTTGGCGTTTGTGTCGTGGCGAGACGGGGAACGTCAGCTATTTTTGCTCACCATTTCGCCGCCCAGTTTGATCAAGTTGGGGACGCATAAGGTCGCGCCGGGGTATCATCCGGTGTGGTCGCCCGATGGCACGCAGATTGTGTTTGAAGTGGAGCGCGGCGGCAGCATTGACCTGTACCTCGTGGACATCAACGCGCCGCTGGTGCAAAACGTCAATCCCCGTGCCTTGACCGACGAACCCACCGACAGCCGATTTCCGGCATGGTCGCCCGACGGCATAGAGATCGCCTTTGTATCATGGTACACCGGTGACGCCGAAATTTTCACCATGCACCCGGACGGCACAAACGTCATTAACCGCACAGCGAATCCCGGTTGGGACATCAACCCATCCTATTCACCCGACGGCACACGGATCGCGTTTTTCTCCGTGCGTGATGGCGGCTATCGTGAGGTATATGTCATGGGGCGCGACGGATCGAACCCGCGCCGACTCAGTGTCTCGTCTGCGATCAACAGCGGCGCGTTCTGGAATCCGCCTGTGTGGTCGCCCGACAGCACATCGATCATCTACCCGACGACCCTTTCAACAGGGGCTTATATGGTCTTTGTAGAGGTGAACGCGGGACATCGAGCAAGACTCCCCTACACAGCGGTGATCATGGCGCCTGAATTGTGGCTCTCAAGCGGGATCGTTTTCAGCGCACGGCAAGGCGATCAATGGAATATCTGGCAAACACAGGGGAACGAGTCACGGCGCTTGCTGGTCGAGGGACGTTTCCCGGTCTGGTGGCGCTAAAACGTGATGTCCCGTCGCCATACGCGGGTGATGAGCGATCCCCCCGGCACAGCCGCCGCCAGCCGATAGAGCAAATCCCATTCGTCGGGTTTGAGCAGCAGCAGCACGCCGCCCGCGTAGATCAAGCCGCCTGCCATGCCGATCACGGGATGCACCTGCCCAAGCGCCCACATTGCCGCCGTGCTGAGGATCACCACGCCGATAAACCGCGCTGAGTGTGCGATCATCTGCCCCCATGCGGGGCGAAAGGCTTGCATCAGCGCGATCAGTTTGAGCAGTTCAACGCTCACTGACGCGACCACCACGCCAATCACGCCGTAGCGTTCGATCAGCAGGTACGAGACGACCAGTTTGAGCGCGAGTCCGCCAATATGAACGACGCTCAACCAGCGCTGACGGTTCTCCACTGTGATCGCCTGTGCGAACACGTTGAACACCATTGCGATCACCGCATACCAGATGTACACGCTCAAAATTCCGGCGGTTTCGATGTAATTCACGCCGAACAATGGCACGATGATGTCACGCGAAAACAGTGTGAACACCAACCCCACGCCCACGCCGATCAACAGCGTGAAATACGACAGCTTGGCAACCATGAATCGAAACAGATCGCTGCCCCATGCGCGGGACATCATCGGGTAAATGGAGATTAGAACCGTCGTGTTGAGGATTTCGATCACCCCGACGATGATCACGAACGCGGCGTTCAAGTGTCCGGTGTCCGCGTTGGTGAGGCGGGCGGCAGTCATAGCGCGATCCGTTTGCGTATACGTCATGTTGACGAACGAGGACAGCGCCAGCGGCGCGGCGTTGATCACCAGCGGGCGGGCGATGCTCCAATCCACGCGCCACACGGGACTCACCCCCGTGCGCCGCAGCATCAGCCACAGTGCCACCGAGCGCCCGATCCCCGTGAGGATCGTCACAACGTAGACTCCCGCTAACCCCCACCCGATCAACAGCGCCACGCCCGCCAGCCCGATCCGCACCGCGATATGCACGACTTCAACGGTTGAGGTTGTGACCATACGTTCTTGCGCCAGCAGTTGATCGTAAGCGAGGTTGCCAAATAGGTCGATGAACAGGCTGATCCCCGCGACGGCGACATATGCCCGACTCACTGACTCGTATTCACTCGCCAGCAGATTGATCCCGATGTACGCCAACGCCGCGAAAATCGTCTGGATTACGAGTGCCGCGCTCAAATAGCGTCCGGCGGTTTCAGGACGCCGCGCTACATCACGGATGATGATCATCGACAGGCTGAAACTCATGAGGGTCGCGCCGATGCTGAACAGCGCGTTCACCCCGCCGTAAACGCCAAATTCTGCCTCACCGAGCGAACGTCCTAAAATCAGTTGCCAGATGAACAGGACGCCGCTGCTGAGGACTCGCGCAGCCGCAATCGCGCTCGCGTTCCGGGCTGCCCGCCGTGCCTCCGTACCTGTCAAAGCCGTCATATGACTGGTTGATTCCGAACGCTCTTGAGCCACCCGCGATGCACTGTCCGCGCTTCTTCGACGGACACGAACGCTTCTTCATGTGTGATACGGACGATCTCTAACACTTTCGCCACATCGCGGTTGATGACCACGCTCCGCAGCATCGTGACTTCACCTTGATGCCCTTCGCCAAGCGTCTCGGTGACGCCGTAACCCTGTTTACGCAGTTCCAGCGCGATCTCGTGTCCGTGCTTCGGAGTGATCACGGTGACGGTCATATAGCTGGTGATGAAGCGCCGTTCGATCATCATGCCGACGTAGTTGCCAATAGCAAACCCGCCGCAGTACGCCATCAGGTTGAGGATGTTATTCAAGTCGTTGGCGACGCTGCCAATCGACACCGCAAACAGCAGCGCTTCTATAAACGCCATGCCAGAGGCGAGCAGTTTTTGCTGTCGTGTCACGATGATCAGGCGCACGGTGCCAAGCCCGGTGTTCAATATTCGCAACCCCAGAATGAACAAGGCGAATAGAATTGCATCTCGACTCAGGTCAAGGATCATGAGAATTCATTCCACATCAGTTAGGCGGTCAAGGTTGATGTTACCCCGCTGCCGTGCGATACACCATGTCCAATTGAGCCGCCACAACATCCCATGTGAAGCGTGATGCGACCAGACGCCGCCCATTCGCACCCCTGTTACCGGGGTTCATCATGATCTCGCGGATTGCGTTCGCCAGCGGTTCGACTTCCGGCACGACGATCACCCCTGCGCCCGCCGCTTCCACTTCGGGCAGGTTGCATCCCGGCGAGAGGATCAGGGGTAAACCCGCGCCCATCGCTTCGAGCGCCGCCATCGACAAACCCTCGCCCGTTGCGGGGAGCGCGAACGCATCTGCTGCTGCATACGCCGCCAAGCGATCCGCCCCGCCGAGATAGCCCGTCACGATGATTCGTTCGTCCAACAGCGGCTGAATCACGCTCAACATGCCCTCGTCACCGCCCGCGATCACGAGCCGCGCATGGGGCAAGTTTGCCGCCTTGAACGCCTTGATCAGCACATCGACGCCTTTACGCGGGTGCAGACGCCCCATGAACAACAGAGTCGGCGCGTCACCCAAGCCCCACCGCGAACGGAATGCTTCACGTCCGCCTCGTTCCTTAAACTCTGCGAGATCAATCCCATTTGGGATAATTGGGAAATCCGTCTCAGTTATCCCAAGTTTATCCCAAAGTAGACGTGATTCGGCGGCTTCCTGCGCTGTCAAAGCGATCACGGTTTGAAAACGACTCGCCAGCATTCGCCCGAACAAGCGATCCCATAAAGATTTGAACGCGCTGCGTCCCGTCTCATACGTGAGCGTGCCATGCGGCGATAGCACCATCGGCGCAATCGGTGAGATGAGCAGATTTTCGACGGTGCGAAACTCGTGACAATGGATCACATCGGGCGATAGGTCACGCATGAGGCGGCGCATCCCCAACGGCGTGGACAGATTGAGCGTTCCGCGCATGAACAGGTTGCGAACGCGCAGCACCCGCACGCCGTCGCGGATTGTGTCGGGCGGCTCATCGCATCGCTGAGTCGGACTCAGCGCGTCGGTGGTCAGCACGGTGACGGTGTGTCCGCGCTGTGCCAATGCCCGCGCCATCCCTTCAACGGCACGGGTCACACCGCCAAAGGCATACGCGGGAGCATAGTAAGGGGTCACATGGAGTAGATTCATAAAAGATATTGAACCACAGAGAACACAGAGATCACAGAGGAAAAGAATAGAATACTACAGAGAATGCTTCTTCCTCTACGTTCTTTGCGTCCTCTGCGGTTACGTTTTGTTCTTTACTCCGTGTTCTCTGTGTTCTCTGTGGTTAAGTTCTTTTATACGCTCGCACATGGAAACTGGACTGAAAACTCACTGGCACGCTTGGATCAGGATAATGCTCACTTATATACGCTTCTATGACGCCCGCGCTCTTGTTCAACTGTTCATCGCTCATGCGCCATGTTTGCGACCAGCGGCGCGAACGCAAAGCATCAATGTACTGCTGCGGTGATTGACTCGTCGTAAACGCGACGCTCCGTTCTTCCCCCACTTCAGCCCAACCGTTTTCGGGCAAAAACGAGACGCGCTGATCAAACGAGACGCCAATATCCCCGCCGCGTGAGGTTCCGACTGCCTCTTTCCACACTGCATCGAGTTCGTTATCAGCGTCACGGTGATTCCAGCCGTGCAGCAGCAGTCCATCGGGACGCAGCACGCGCTTGAGTTCGGTCAGCACCTCGCGCCATGTCGGGACAAGATGAAAGAAATGCACGGCGGTCACGGCATCGAACACCGCTGATTTGAACGGCAGTTGAGTCGCGTCGGCTTGCACCAAGCGGATCGGTTCGGTGGTACGCTTGCCCACCAGCTTGAGCATCATGGGCAGCGAGAGATCAAGCCCGGTGATCGACTCGACGTGCGGCGCAAGCGGCAGCGCAATTCGCCCCGTGCCGACTCCCACTTCCAGCAATCGACTGTGCGAGGTCAAACCGCCCGCTTCGATAAACAACCGCGCAATGTCTGGTTCGATTCCCGGTGGAAAGCCCCGCGTTTGATCGTAATACTCGACTGCCTGATCAAAAACGACTGATCCCTGTGCCATCGCTTTATCTCTCCCTATTTCTACCAGAGTCTACCGCGTCTTATGCTAAGATTGAAAGAGGTGTTGTAGGGACGCGCAACGGCGCGTCCGATTAATCTACGAAATACGGAGGACGCCCCGTTGGGCGTCCCTACAGAGAATGAAACTTGACCAAAAAACCTGTTGATCTTTCCGACGATGGCGAACTGTCGCAGCCCGTCGCATATGACGAAAAGCCCAAACGCAAGCGCGGCGAGTCATGGTGGACACGTCACCTCAGTATGCCATTTCCCGTTGCGCTGATTATCCTTGTCATCGTCGTTATTGCGATTGCGGTGATCACCACCGTCGGCATTATCTATGTTACTGCCATCAACCCTACGCCCACTGATACAAGCATCTTCGTTGATCTCTCAACACAAGTTGCGTTTAGCGCCCCTTCGCCCACGCCGATGGGAAGCTGTTCTGCTTACCCACCCGAAGATGGTGAGCGGATCGTTTACGTCAACCGTGCCGACTCGATGGTCTATATTTTGAATCCAGCGACAGGTAATCGTTGTAGGTTAATGAGATTATTGTCAGACCCGGCTCTGGCGTTTTCCCCGAATGGCGAACGAATTGCTTTTATTGCTCATGGTGCGCTTGAGATCATTCAGGTTGACAGCCAATCGTCAGCCATGATGACCGTGGGCTATGATGCGAATGGATTACCGCCAGCGTGGTCACCGAATGGCTCACAAATCGCCATTGTGACACTCCCTGATTCCTATATCCATCTCGTCAGCGCAAACCGTCCCGAGCGTATTCCTAACGAGCAAGGAACGGGATCACGCGGGCGATTTCCCGCATGGTCGCCCGATGGAACGCGGATCGCCTATCAAAATATAGATGGTTATCTCTATATCATGGAGAGAGATTTATCGGGTCGTCGCGTGACCAACAGTGATACCCGTGAGTCATTTCCTTCGTGGTCACCGGATGGAACGCAGATTTTGTTCGCCCGTGCGGACGAAAACGGCAACTATTCACAGATTTACACCGTTAATCCTGATGATCCGCAGCAGGAACACCAACTGATCGCAGAAAATATACCGGATATTCGTAATGTAGAGTGGATTTCAGTAGATCGTTTCGCCTATCAGAGTAGCAATCAACTACACACGCGCCTATTTCCGCCGAACGAGGGATCAAACGAAGATACCGTGATTCTTGAGGGTGTCAGCGCGTTCGACTGGTGGACTCCGCCCCAATGATCCGACGCCTCGCACTCATCGCCGCCGTGCTGATCCCCGCGCTCGTCCTCGCTGCGTGGCTGCTCACCGAACAGTTTCCCGTGTGGACAGCGCCGCAATCATGGTGGGTGACTCCCGCTGATGCGCCCGCCGCCTGTGCTGCTGTCGGCACGCTGACCGCTTACCGCGCCACGCGATCCAGCGAGACGCCCGCTATGCCACGCGCCGAAGCATCGAACCGCGCCGAAAAGCTGATCCAATGGCAGTACCGTTTGCCTCTACCGCCGGATCGCCTGAGTGATCCATTATTGATCAGCGGCACGTTTGACGGAGAACCGCGCCTCGCATGGATGATCACGGCGGCGCTGGACAACGGCGGCAGTGTCGCCTATCTCGATGCGGGGACGGGCGATCCGCTGGCGGTGATCGCCGCGCTCACCCCGAACGCCGTCTGTCCGTTTGATCTACGCGGCGCACTGGTGGACATGGCGCGATCACGGGCGTTTTTGCTATTTGCGGGTTATGTCGGCGTGGTCATCGTCGGCGGAATCGTTTTGCTCATCGGGCAGCGGATTCGCACGCGCCGAGTCAAAACGTCGTAGGGACGCGCAACGGCGCGTCCGTTTGCTGTTCTGAATACAGCGGACGCCCCGTTGGGCGTCCCTACATTGCGAGGTCGATTATGCTTTCTTCTCTATTCAACGGTGAGCGCATCCGGCTAACCGCGCTTCGCCCCGAAGACGCGCCGCTCATGGTGCGTTGGTACGAGGATGGCGAATTTTCCCGCCTGTGGGATTCATCCGTATCCCGCCCCAAAACCGAAGCAAGTATTCGCAAGTGGTTCGAGGACACCGACAGCGCGAAAGATGAATACGCCTTCGCCATTCGCTTGATGTACAGTGACGAGATGATCGGCTACATCAACGTGAGCGGCATCCAGTGGAATCACGGCACGGGCTGGATAGCCATTGCCATCGGTGATCCGGTCAATCGCGGCAAAGGGTTTGGCTATGAAGCGATCATGCTGGCGCTCCAGTTCGCCTTCCACGAGATCAACTTACACCGCGTCCAGTTGACCGTATTCAGCTACAACGAGCGGGCGATCAAGCTGTACGAGCGGATCGGCTTCACGCGGGAAGGCGTGTACCGCGAATTTCTGTCACGGGATGGTCGCCGCTACGACATGATGCTATACGGCTTGCTCAAACGCGAATGGGAAGCAGGCGTCAGACAGGACTAAAGAGAAAGAAAAGATAAATGCCCAACGCGAAGACGCGAAGACGCAAAGCAAGTTTTAACTTTCACTTTGCGTCTTTGCAACCCTGCGTCTTTGCGTTAAGTTCTCACCTTACGCAGATCGTTATTTCTGACCCCACCCCCGACCCCTCCCCGAATTCGAGGAGGGGAGCAAGCAGACTCGTGTTTGCGCCCTCCCCTGAATTCGGGGGAGGGAGGCGAGCGCAGCGAGCGGGGTGGGGGTCAA
>JBBQRJ010000183.1:0-8974 GCA_038214955.1 Aggregatilineales bacterium
GAACAAGCCTCGTTACGTATGGAAGCCTCGCGCTTGCTGGCGCAAACGGAACGCCGCGCTCGTCAGCTTGCGACCTCGACGGAAGTCAGTCAAATTGCCAGTTCCATCCTTGACCTGAACTTCTTGCTCCCCCGTATCGTAGACCTGATTCGTGAGTCGTTCTACTACGACCATGTGCAAATCTTCCTGATGGACAACGACGACGAATTTGCTGACCTTCGCGCCAGCACGGGCGATGCGGGGCGTCAACTGCTGGCGATCAAGCACAAGCTGGCACGCGGTTCTGCCTCGGTGATCGGTCAAGTGACCGCGCAAGGCGAACCGATTGTCGCGTTCGATACCGCTGACGCCCGCGTGGTTCACCGCCCGAACCCGTATTTGCCGAATACGCGCTCGGAAATGGCAATCCCGCTTAAGCTGAAAGGGCGCGTGGTCGGTGCGTTGGACGTACAGTCGAACCAGCCCAACGCCTTTGATGATGACGACGTAAACGTGTTGACGACGCTGGCGGGTCAAATTTCCGTCGCCATCGACAACGCGCAGTTGTTCCAAGAATCCAGCCGTCGTGCGAACGAAATGAGCTTCTTATTTGCTGTGACCAGCCGCGCCGCCGCCGCCGACACCCTGCAAGGCGCTCTCCAAAACGTGGCGGACGAACTGCGCGACTCGCTGGAGGCGCTGTCGGTCAGCATTTACCTGCCGCAAGTTTTCGTTGATGCCGAAGAAAATCAGTTTCAGGTTTTGCAGCCTATCGCGCTGTCGGGGTCTGACCAACCGCTGACGGAACTGTCGGAAATTCGACTCGATGCACCGCAAAGCCTGATCGCCACCGCCGCGAATGGTCGCCGCGCCATGATCATCAACAACGTGGATACCGAAACGCGCTACTGGTCGGTCATGTCGGGAGCGCGGTCAGCGGTGATTGTGCCGCTGTCGTCCGGCGCACAGTTGATCGGCTTGATTGCGATGGAAAGTGAAGCGCATAACGCCTACGACAACGACACGCTGACGCTGCTGAGAACGCTTTCCGGTACGCTGTCCGCCATCATCCAGAATCAGCAGCTTTTGGAACAGGTGCAGCAGTCGAACGCGCAGTTGCGTGAACTTGACCGCCTCAAGAGTGACTTCTTGGCGAACATGAGCCATGAACTGCGTACCCCGCTCAACTCGATCATTGGGTTTAGCCGCGTGATCCTCAAGGGGATCGACGGTCCGCTCACTGAAATGCAAGAGCAAGATTTGTCCACGATTTACAATTCGGGCTTGCACCTGCTCAACTTGATCAATGACATTCTTGATCAGGCGAAGATCGCAGCGGGCAAGATGGATTTGCAGTTCGACTACTTTGAAATGAAGGCGGTCATCGATGGCGTGCGTTCTATCGGGATCGGGTTGGTCAAAGACAAGCCGATTGACATCTACGTTGATCTCGCGCCCGGTTTGCCGCCCGTCTTCGGTGATGAATTCCGCACGCGGCAAATTTTGCTCAACCTTGTGTCGAACGCAGCGAAGTTCACCCGTGAAGGATCGATCAACATCAGCGTGTACCCGGTCTTTGACGAGGAGTCGGGGCGCAAGATGGTACGCACCGACGTGACCGACTCTGGCATTGGGATTGCAGAAGCAGACCTACCCTTACTGTTTGAAGCCTTCCGTCAAGTGGACTCCTCTCTGACGCGCACGGCAGGCGGCACGGGCTTGGGCTTGCCGATTGCGAAGTCGCTGCTCGAAATGCAGGGCGGGCGTATGCTCGTGTCTTCACGGGTGAATGTCGGTTCGACTTTCTCTGTCCTCATGCCGCTTGAACAGACCGAAGCGGAAAAGAAAAAGACGACGGACAGCCTCGGTGATGGTGATAATTATGCGTCGATGGTGACGACTGCCGCCCGCAGGGTGACGGGGATGCTAACGCCGACGGAAACACAGGAAACCGAGTATCAGGCACGCCCGCCGATGCACATCAAACGGCAAATTCTGATCATCGAGGATAGCCCCGACATGGTGGATCAATTCCGCCGTGCGTTAGGGCGGGAAGGCTTCGATATTTACGCGGCATCGCTGCCGCTAGAAGCCGAAGCGATGGTGGGCGGCTTGCATCCTACACTCGTCCTGATGGATGTGAATTTTTCCAACGGACAGGGTTGGTCAATCCTCGAAAAGATGAAAAACCGCGAGGATATGTCGGACATTCCGGTGGTCATCGTGTCGCTGAGTCAAGAAATCGACAAGGCGATGACGATGGGCGCATTCAGGTTCGTCAAGCGTCCGTTTATGCCGGAAGACATCGTAGAGGCGGTACGCGCCGCCGAACAGGAAAGCCGCATCAACCGTATTTTGATCATTGACGACCAACCGGATAGCGTTCGTCTGTTACAGCAGTTGCTCGATGAAAATGGCAGTTATCGCGTGTTCAGCGCGAACAGCGGCATGGACGGAATCGCGCTGGTCGCCCGCCGCCGCCCCGACCTCGTGATCCTCGATTTGCGAATGCCAGAAATGGACGGGTTTGCTGTCGTGAAAGAGTTGCGAAACAACCCGGAGACGGCTACTATCCCGATCTTAATCGTCACAGGTGACTCCCTGAATCCTCAAGAACGCGAACGACTGACCAACCTGAATGTGTTGTACAAATCAGAGATCAGCACGGAAAGTTATCGCATGTTCCTTGAGGGCGTTCGAGCGTACCTCGACAGTAAAAACTAACGTTCACCAACACCGTAGGGGCGTGGCACACCACGCCCCTACAAAACAGATCGGAACTTTTTCGTGCTGCTCACCCGCAAAGACACCAACCACATCGAACTAGAATGTATCAACTGCCATACCCGTATTCCGCTCACAAAATCGGTTGCGGGATGCCCCACTTGCGGCGAGAATATCCTTGAAGCGCGTTACGACCTCAACCGCATCAACGTGCAAGAATGGCTCAAAGCGATCAAAGAGCGCGGCAGAGGTTTATGGCGCTACTTTGAAGTGCTTCCCCTGTACGACCCCGCCAATATCGTCAGTTTAGGCGAAGGCGGGACACCGCTCATCAAGTCACGCGCTCTCGCTTCGATGCTCGGCTTGAAACATCTGTACATCAAAGACGAACGTCAGGGTCCCACCGCCAGCTTTAAAGATCGTCAGGCGACGGTTGCCATTTCTGCTATGAAAGAAATCGGCGTCGATTCGGTGGTGGTCGCCAGCACGGGCAATGTGGCGATTGCTTACGCCGCCTATGGCGCACGCGCCGGAATCAAGCTGTGGGCGTTCTTCCCAAGCCTTGCCCCCGGCGAGAAGATGCGTGAAGCGGCGGTCTACGGCGCGGAAGTGATCAAGATCACAGGCACGTATGACCAGACCAAAGAGATCGCGGCGCGGTTCGCCAAGCGACAGGGCGTGTTTCTAGATCGCGGCATCAAAAGCGTGGCGGCGATTGAAGCCATGAAAACCATGTCGTATGAAATCGCTGAACAGCTTGGCGATGAACTGGAAGGCGGGAAACGCTGGCGTTCGCCCGATTGGTTTATTCAGGGCGTGAGCGGCGGCATGGGTCCCATCGGCGTGGGGAAGGGCTTCCGCGAAATGCTAGAGTTCGGCTTGGTGGACAAAATGCCCGCGATGGGCATCATTCAATCTACCGGATGCGCCCCGATGGTTGAGGCGTACAATCGCGGACAGCGCATTGCTATCCCCGTTGACGACCCGCAAACCATCATCGCTACGCTGGCGACGGGCAATCCCGGACGCGCCTACGAACTGCTTTACGATTATGTCAAGAAGTACGGCGGGCATTTCACCTCTGCCAGCGATGAAGAAGCCTTCCACGCGACCCGTTTGGTCGCCCGTAACGATGGGCTGTCGGTTGAACCCGCAACAGCCGTAGCGTTCGCCGGACTGTTCAAACTGGTGCAGCAGGGCGTCATCAAGCCGGATGATGTGGTTGTACTGAACTGCTCCGGTCATACCATGCCCGTTGAGACACAAATTCTCGGTGAGAAATGGCAGCGTTCGGTTGATCTTTCCGAACGCACGCATACGCCGCTGCCGTCGCAAGAAGGGTTGGTCGCCGCGATTGAGCAAATTGAATCGAATATTCGGCGCGTGGTGGTGATCGAAGATACGCCGGACGCCGCCCGCTTGATCCGCCGAATCTTACAGGCAAAAGGCGCAGAAGTTCACATCGCGCATGATGGCGAAACAGGCTTGAAGGTCGTGCGGCAGGTGCGCCCCGACATGGTGATCACCGATTTGATGATGCCCAACGTAGACGGGTTTCAGGTCATCGACACGATGAAAGCAGACCCGGAACTGCAACACATCCCTATTGTTGTGATCACCGCGAAAGAACTAACGGCAAAAGAACGTACACGTCTCAATTCTCAGGTGGATATGCTTCTGCAAAAGGGGTCTACCATTGATGAAGAAGTAATCGAGAATCTTGTTGACAAGCTCGACTAAGGCGGTAGTGATGAAATCTATTCTCTACATCGAAGATGATCCCGCTAGTCGTTCTCTGGTAGAGCGAACATTGAAGTATGGCGGCTACAAAGTATTTATCGCCGCGTGTGGTTTAGACGGCATTGATATGGCGCGTCATGAAGTACCTGACCTGATTTTGACCGACCTCAACCTGCCGGATATGAGCGGGCGCGAAATCACGACGACGTTACGCAGCGATCCGCGCTTCAAGACAACGCCGATTGTCGCGTTGACGGCACAAGTGCTGAAAGACCAGCGGGAATTGACGTTCGCCGCCGGAATCACGGGCTATCTGACCAAACCGCTGGATGTCGATCATCTGCTGGAGCAAATCGCCTATTATCTGGGCGGCGGTCATGATGTGATCGATCAGGGTGTGCTGTCGGCGGCGCAAAGCCGTTACACGCAGGAACTCGTTTCGCGTTTGGAAACCCGCGTGCGCGACCTTGAAGCGGTCAATCAATCGCTGCGCCGTCTCGACAAAATGAAAGATACGTTCATTCAACTGACGGCGCACGAACTTCGCACGCCGCTGACGCTGGTGTATGGGTACAGCCGACTGTTAGGCGATAACCCTGATATTAAGGGAATCACGGCTTACGACCCCAATATGCAAATGCTGCTAGACGGGTTAACCGGTTCGATTGGGCGTATGCAGACGATCATCAACGAAATTTTGACGATCAGCCGCATCATGACCAACAACATTGACCTGTCCGTCGGTCCCACCGATTTAGGGAACATCATTCAGCGCGTGTTACGCACCTATACTCAAGCGATTGAAGAACGGCACATGAATATTCGGTTCGATAAAGCCGACTTTCCAGATCGCCTGAATGCGGATTGGGAACTACTGGAACTGGCATTTCGCAACCTGTTGAGCAACGCGATCAAGTACACGCCAGACAGCGGCACGATCACGCTCAAATCTCGCTTAGAAGGCGAAACGATCCGCTTGAGCATCCGTGATACAGGGATCGGCGTCGCAGTAGACGAGCAAAAAACGATCTTCGAGCGTTTTCATACGACGGGCGATGTCTCCCTGCATTCGACCAGCAAAACCGCCTTTCGCGGCGGCGGGATCGGCTTGGGGTTGGCAATTTGCAAGGGGATCATCGAGGCGCACGGCGGACGGTTGTGGGTCGAAAGCAAAGGACACGATCCGGTCAACCTGCCGGGAAGCGAATTTATTGTGGTGCTGCCCGTCAACGCCCGATCTACGAGAAAACAACAGAAGTAGTTAAAAGTTAAAAGTCAGAAAGTTAAAAGCTCACCATACGCAGATCGTTATTTCTGACCCCACCCCCGACCCCTCCCCGAATTCGAGGAGGGGAGCAAGCACACTCCTGTTTGCGCCCTCCCCTGAATTCGGGGGAGGGAGGAGAGCGCAGCGAGCGGGGTAGGGGTCAAACTGACACCCTGCGTAAGGTGAGTTAAAAAAAACGGATTTAATTGTCAACGACCCCCGGTTAAAACCGGGAGCATGAAAATGCTCATGTTGACCAGTCTGAGTGCCGCAAGGTGCTACGTTATTTCGGTCATGATACCTACGGATGCGTGCCAGTCTGTAGCACTATCGTTCAACATTAAACAGGTTGAGGGTCTAAGCCAGTGTGTTGAGCGCAACAAGCCGAGATAACCTTGACGAGGCAAACATCACCCGCGCAAGCGGAGCAGGTTTGGCAGTTTTCCAGAGGTAACTCAAAAAACTGCCTCCCTTCGGGGAACGAGCGTCGATGTTGAACGAAAGGAGTAAATACGGCATTCCCCACACGGTTGAAACCGTGTGTCCCCTGCCGTTAAATTCTATGGCTGCTTTGCCTAGAATATTGACCGTAGACCCGAACGGAGATGCAGCGCGATTTGTGCGTGCTGCGCTGGATTTGGCGGAACGCCCCGTCATCCTCGTTGATGTCCCTACTGCGTCTGATGCGTGGGAAGAGTTGAGCCGGGGCGATTATACGATGGTCGTTGCCGCGCTTGTCCTCGACAACGGGATCAACGGCGTTGATCTGGCATTACGCACGCATCAAAAATTACCAGAAACGGCGCTCATTCTGTTTGGTGAACAGGATGAAGTGAGCCAACTGAATGAAGACAGTTTGCAAGGCGCTCCGTTTTTGTTGTTCCAGCGTCCGTTTGATCCACAGCAGTTTTTGCGTGTGATTCAGGCGGGGTTGGATGGACAGGATATTTTTACTGCTTACCCTGCACCGGTTCTCAAAATTGCGGGTAACGTTCAAGATTTGGGTCCTACCCCCAACGTAGACATGAAAGTCGCGCAGCAGTTCATCGACTCGCTGCTGACCGATGTCGGGGCGAAAACGATTTTGCTCATCTCGCGGACGGGCGAAGTGCTGCTCGAACGTGGGGCGTTTGGCTACCTCAACCGTGAGCAACTGGCGGCGTCACTATCTCCTACTGTCCATACGATTATGGACATGGCAAAGGTGGTTGGCGGGGCGCAAGTCTCTGCGCTGCAATACTTCGATGGCGAAACCTATGATGTCTTTGTGCTGTCGGTTGGCTTCCATCATTTCATGTGCCTCGCTTTTGATGGTAACGCGGGTAATCGCTATTTCGGGGCGGTCAACCGCTTTGGACGCCGCACTGCTGAGGACTTGATCACACTGATTGGCAACAGCGCATTCACGTTCCAAGCCGCCGTCGTTGAAGAAAAACCACGCCGTCGCAAAACGCGCACCATGGAAATTCAAGCGGTTGTTGTCGAACCTGAACCGCTGATACGCGCCGAAAAATGGGATGAACCCACCCCGCCCGCGCCCGAACCTGAGCCGATTCGCCTTGACCCGATCCTCAATTTTGACGCCAGCATCTTCGATGCGATGCAGTTCGATTCAAGCCTCGCAGATGAGTTATTTGATCCCGAAAAAATGGCGGAATTGGCAAATGAAACCCGCCGTGACCGGGGTCCGCTGTCCTACGATGAAGCGCGGGAACTTGGCATTATCCCGTGATTGGCAAACGCTTGGGCGATTATACGCTCGTGAGTTTGCTGGCAACGGGAGGCATGGCACGCATCTATGAGGGCGTAGATGTGCGTCTTGGTCGTCATGCAGCGGTCAAAGTTTTAGAACTTGCATCAAACAGCGAGGACGATACGCTCCCCGCTCGTTTTGAGCGGGAAGCCCGCGCCGTCGCCAAACTTGATCACCCTAATATCATTACCATTTTCCAATATGGCGAATTTCAAGGCGCGTTGTTCATCGTCATGCCGCTGATTCGCGGGCGCGACTTGAGCCAAGAATTTGCACAAGCCCGTAAAGCAAAGCAGCTTATGGATGTTCATCGTGGCTTGCGTTTGCTAGAGCAAATCGCGTCGGCGCTGGATTACGCGCACAGCGGCGGCGTGATTCACCGCGATATTAAGCCGTCCAACATCCTGATTG
Source organism: Aggregatilineales bacterium (assembly GCA_038214955.1). Lineage (GTDB taxonomy): Bacteria > Chloroflexota > Anaerolineae > Aggregatilineales > Phototrophicaceae > Flexifilum. The sequence continues at coordinate 7,875 of JBBQRJ010000183.1, forward strand.
ACGGGAATGATCGCGCCATCCTGACCGATTTCGGCTTGGTGTTTCAGCCCAAAGAAGACCCGACGCTAGGCACGGCATTCGGTACACCGCGCTATATCGCACCAGAGCAAGCCGTCGCTTCTGATCAAGCAACGGGGAAAAGCGATATTTACGCGCTGGCGGTGATCCTGTTTGAGATGCTGACCGGACAAACCCCTTTTAACGGTACGTCTGCAATGGAGATCGCTTTAGCGCACATCAACGATATGCCGCCGTCGCCGCGTTCGATCAACCCGACGATTCCCGAAAGCGCCGAACGCGAAATCATGAAGGCGTTGAGCAAAGACCCCGCAAACCGTCACGCGACGGCGCTGGAAATGATTCAGGCGGTGAAAACAGCCATTGACCCGGAAGGGACAGCGGAGACGCGAATTTCTGCGCCGACGATGCACTATCCCCTATGGGATGATGAACCTGAACCCGATTTGGTCGCGGAAGCCGAACCCGAAGAAACCCCAAAGCGCCGCAGCCCGTTAATCCGCATCCTGTTTTTGCTGCTGGTGATCACGATTGTAGGCGCAGAAATCATCTCTGTGCTGGTGAACTCCAACAACGCCCCAACGACGGTAGGCGATCCCACGCTGATTATTGCAGACAGCGCAGTCGATTTTTTGCCCGCAAACGTGATCTATACGTCAAGCGAGTTCAGCATTATCAACCCGAATAATACGCCGTTGAATATTCAAACCCTCGAATTTCAAAGCGGGGATGTCGGGTTCAACCTCGACAGTTTGCGCCGCGTTACGCTGCCGCCGGGGATGTGCATTCGCATTATGCTCGATGGGCGCAGCAGTCCGCTGCCTGATGGCTGTAATGAACTGTTGACCCAAAGTGTATTTGCCGATTCGAGCCGGTTTTTCTGGCTGTTAGAGGCTGGCTTCACGGTGACACGCGACGGTACACTGACGGCGACCTGTCCTACAGCACAGCGCGGCACCAACACAACCTGCACGCTGGCACTGCCCGCGAGTCCGCCGCCGGGAATTTAGTGAGCGACAGCAACCGCGCTTGAATACTGCTCCGTATGCGTCAAGCTGACATCCCATTCGGTCAAGCCGAGT
>JBBQRJ010000184.1:0-8958 GCA_038214955.1 Aggregatilineales bacterium
GACACTCAACGTTTTACGCGACTCCAGCCATGCTCCACGTGTAATCCCACAGGTGGCAACACGCGGTACATGATCCCAGCCAAATGCATACTGCGGCTTTCGCACCAACATGCGCCGTTTTTCATGTCGGTCGCTCGGCCATACGGTCATCTCGCACTGGACAGGAGCAACATCAGCCTGGCAAACACGCTCCAGACCAGTGGTCATTCTGACAAACAGTTCGTTTTCGCCCTCAACAAGCCAGGCTTTCACGTCTCGTTCAAAGGGGTAAAAGGCGCTGCGGTGACAGCCAAGATGAACGCCATTCAGGAAAACGTCGGCATCGCCATCGAGTGACTCCAGCGTGAGTTCAATCCGGTCACCATCGAGAAAAGCGGCGTCAACGGTGAACAGCTTTTTAAACCACCAGGATTTGTCTTCCACCCACTTGCAGTCAAAACAATTAAGGCCGATAAGCGGCTCCTGGATAATCTCATGTTGAATCAGCGGCATATGGATGTCACAGGGTAGCGCAGTAGACAACCAACCTTCTCGTCGGTTAGAGATGACCCGGTTCATGTTCCCGTCAATCCACAAGTCCTCGTAACGCAGCAGCCAGTTTTGCGACAGGTCGAGATGAAGCATGAGGTTTTAACCTTTCATTTCAAGCCGGTCATCGTCAGCGATTCAACGATACGGCGCTGTAAAATCAGGAATACTACAATCATCAGAGCAGAGGTCAGGGTTGCGGCGCTCATGATCTCGCCCCAGCGTTAGACGGAACCGAAGCCGACTACGGTTGACGAAAACTTCGCCAGAGCAAGCGCATCAGTAGTGGCAGCATTGACCTGAAAACGCCGCTGCCACTTGCGGATTAATCCATACGGCAACCCCAGATCGCGCTCGATGTCGCTCTGTTGCTTGCCACTGGTTTCCAGTAGGCGGATGGCTTCCTTCTTATAAGTCAGCGCTAGTAGTTGGCTACAAAATGATACTTGCCTGCACAGACATCAACCATGATACCGGAAACCGGTGTTCCATTCATGGTCGCCGTGTCCGATCCGATGGCAGGCAGATGCACTGTCGCCGTCGTATTGGGCGGGGCAATCACTGTCCACTCGAATCGACCATCGTCAATTCGCCAGTTCGACACAATGTCCCCATAAAAGGTTTTGAGCCTGCCTTTTGCATAAGTCAACCCACCGCCGACGTGCGGATGCAGAATCGCATGTTTGTAACCCGGATATGCCGGGTCAAGCTCGATTCCCACGACTGTTCTGTAAAGCCAGTCACCGATCGCACCATAAGCGTAGTGATTGAATGAGTTCATAGAGGCATCCTGAAAACCGACCTCCTCTGTCCATCCATCCCACCGTTCCCAAACCGTGGTCGCTCCCCGGGTGACCGCATAGAGCCAAGACGGCCAGGTCTTCTGGTTCAGGAGATCGTAGGCTATGTCGAGACGACCATTCTGGCTCAGCACGAACGGCAGATAGGGTGAACCCACGAAGCCGGTAGACAGGTGCAGGTCGCGTCGTTCAATGTCGGCGACCAGTTCATCAACCGCTAGGGGTATCAGTGCGTCTGGCAGCAGGTCAAAATGCAGCGCCAGGACATACGCTGTTTGACTGGGCGTGAATAAGTTGGTGTTGAATACCTGTGACGTGACCGTCCCATAGTCAATACTGGGGAGTTTTCCCCTCGACAACGCATCCTGCTCGTCCAATAACTTGCTGATCTGCGCTGGAATGTCGGTACTGACCGCTGCACTGCCGATCAGAAACCGGTCGGCAAAAGCCGCTTTGATTTGGTCGAATAGTTCACCATACCGCGCTGCATCGTCTGCATAACCGAGTGCAGCCGCGATCCGCGCCATCAGGCAAGCATCATAGGCGAAAAAAGCTGTCCCAATCAGGTCGCGCGGGGTGGTGGCATTGACCGAAAGCCAGTCGCCAAATCCCTGCCAGTCCTCATAGTCCGGTGCGCAGCGGATATTATCTGGACTGGTACGGATGAGAAAATCCATGAAACGGCGCATAGTGGCGTAATTTTCTTCCAGGATGCGCGTGTCGCCGTAGCACAGATAAACTGTCCACGGGCAAATAATCGCCGCATCCGACCATGCCGGACCGCCATCATTCCGGTAGGCAGGCGAGTCACGATCAAAGGTTGGGGCGATAATCGGAATAGAGCCGCGCTCATCCTGGGCGTCGGCAACATCCTGTGCCCACTTCGTCAAGAATCCCGCGACCTGGAAGTTAAAGGCGGCAGTGCGCGCATACACCTGGATATCGCCTGTCCAGCCCAAACGTTCATCCCGCTGTGGGCAGTCGGTTGGCACATCGACAAAGTTGCCTTTTTGCCCCCAGACGATGTTGGAATGCAGTTGGTTAAGGAGCGGATCGGAACATTCAAACTCGCCGGTTGCCGTCATGTCAGTATGTAGAACGATGCCAGTGATGGTATCCACGCTGACCTCGCCGGGATAGTCGATTAATTCGACGTAACGGAAACCGTGAAAAGTGAATTTCGGTTCCCATACTTCGACGCCATCCCCTTTGAAGGTATAGTAGTCCGTCGCCCGGGCGCCGCGCAGGTTAGCGATGTACAGCGAACCATCCGGGTTCAGGACTTCGGCGAAGCGCAGCGTAACTGTTGTTCCGGCGGGCGCACTACCTTCTAGGCGCACGCGCCCAACCATATTCTGCCGCATGTCGAAGATAAAGCGGCGACGACGGAAGCGGCTGTTATTGAACGGTTGACAGCTCGGACTGATTTCCTGGATGCGTCCTATCATTGGCTGATTTGTCGCCACAAGGGCGATGCCAGGCTCATTGAAAACCTCCACCGGGTGCCACCCACCGTCTTCGTAGCCCGCTTGATCCCAACCGGGTATTTCTCGGCGGGCGTCATATTCTTCGCCCATGAGCAAATCATTGTTCAAAAGAGGACCAAACCAATAGCGCCAGGTCGCATCTGTTGCCATGATGAACGTGTTCCCATCGTCCATCTGGACTTCAAGCTGCGCCAACAACTGCGGACGATCGGCATACTGCTGGCGTTCTGACCAGCCGAGAAAACCAACCGCCCAGCCGTCGCCCAAGATCGCGCCGAACACATTTTCGCCCATGTTGAGTGCGGTAGTGACATCATAAACCTGATATCGGATTCGCCGGGTAAAGTCTGTCCATCCGGGTGTGAGTACGTTTTCGCTGATCGGCTGCCCATTCACCGAGCATTCGTACAATCCGAGCGCCGTGATGTACAGGCGTGCAGACTGGAACGCTGTGGGCAGCGTGAAGGTCTTCCGCAGGTAGGGCGCTGGAATCATGCTGTAAGCGCCGCCCGCCAGTTCAGCGCCGATCCACTGTGCCTGCCAGTCATCCTTTGACAGCAGTCCCATCTCAAACCATGCCGGATCGCTCTGCGCTACCGCGCCCTCCTCATCCCATACCGTGACCTTCCAATAGACTCGCTGACGCGATTGCAGCGGTTTGCCCCGGTAGACCACGTGCAGCGACTCGTCCGATTCAACACGCCCGCTGTCCCACAAATCACTTTGACCGCTAATCAGGCGGTCTGGATCAGCCGCCGCAAAAACCTGATAAGCCGCCTGCCGTGCGCCGTGCCGCTCTGTCTTCATGGCCCAGCCCAAGCGGGGCGAGGTCACATCAATGCCTTGTGGGTTAGCACGATATTCACAGATGAGATCGGCAATATCAGTCATCATGTTCTCCAGAGGGTAGCAGGGCTGGTGGATTCTCGAATCTTCAGTTCTGTTTCTGCAACGATAATCTCGCGCGGTCTGGTCGGGTCTTCGAGCCGTTTCAGGAGAAGATGCACAGCATCCCGACCGTTTTGTTCAGGAGATGCCGAAACCGTCGTCAGCCGGGGGACGATATAACTGCTGAAGGGGATGTCATCGAACCCGGCGACCGAAACATCCTGGGGAACAGTCATGCCCAGATCGGTTGCTGCCCGTATCGTCGCTATGGCGAGCAGATCGCTGGCGACCAGCAGCGCAGTCGGGCGATCTGGGCGGCTGAGCAGGGATCGTGCGGCTTCATAGCCTGCTTCCATCGTAATGCCGCAGACCTGTACCAGCGATTCATCGACCGGGAGTCCCGCCTGTTGGAGTGCTTCACGGTAGGGCAGCAGTCGATCATACGCCTGCGATGCTTCGACGACACCATACACGAAACCAATGCGCTTGTGCCCTAATTCAAGAAGATGAGACATCAACGCATGGGTTCCGGCGCTGTAGCCGTTACGGACATGATCGAATTCGGAACCAGTGGTGGTGATCTGGACGATGGGAGAGCCGGATTCTTGAAGGTGGCGCAGCATGGTGGAGGGCAGCAGCTTGAAGTGCGACAACAGGATAAAACCATCCACCTGCTGCTGGATCAAGTCGCGGAGGTTCAGGCGCTCCTGCTCTAGAGTGAGTGAGCTTTGCGACAAATGCAGGCTGTAATTGGCTTCCTGCGCCGCGCTCTGGATGCCAGACAGAACATGCACAAAATGCGGATTCTGAAGGGTTGGAAACAGCACGCCGATCGTCTTGGAACTGCCACGACGCAGCGATTGAGCGCGAACGTCTGGCTCGTAGCCAAGTTCAGCAATAGCCTGCAAGACCTTTTCGCGTGTTTCCGGGGAAATCGGAACTTTCTGATTGGTTTGCCCGTTCAGGACGCAGGATACTGTAGAGCGGGAGACGCCCGCTCTCTGTGCCACGTCTTTCTGTGTTGGTCGTTTCATCATGCTGCACACTCCGAGAAATTCACCGTTAAGCCGACTGTCAGGCTCAACCCTTCACACCGCCAGCAGTCAAACCCCTGATCACCAGCTTGTTGAGTATCAGGTAAATAATCAGCGTCGGCAAGACGGACATTGTGATTGACGCAAAAGTCGGACCCCACTCGCGCTGCCCAAAACGTCCGACGAAATCCAGCAATCCCGCCTGGATGGTCCGCTGTGGCGTAGTGCTGACAAAGGTCAGGGAGAGCAGCAGATCGTTCCAGATAAAGAAAAACTGTATCAGACCAACTGTCAAGAGCGAATTCTTCATCATTGGCACCACAATCCGGAAGAAAACCTGATAAATGCTAGCCCCATCGACCACTGCCGCCTCCAGGATTTCATAGGACAGCGATTTCAGGTAGCCGGTTAGCAGGAACACCGACAAGGGGAAACCAAAAGCAGTATAGACCAGAATTAGTCCCCAGCGATTGTCGAGCAGTTGCAGCCGATAATACATAGTATATAACGGCAGCAGCACCATCTGGATCGGAATCAAAATTCCCGCCAGGAACAGCAGCAGCACTTTGTTCTTGAGCTTCCAGCGCATGATCTCAATGCCAAAAGCAGCGGCAACGCTCATACACAGGATGAGCGCCAGAGAGGGTATCGTCACCAGGACGCTGTTGACGAAATAGATGCTGAACTTGCCTGATGTCCAGGCATCGACATAATTCTGAGCATAAAACCCTTCCGGCAGCGCGTAAATCGGTCGCAGATTGAATTCGTGCGGTGCTTTTATGGAAGATAGCAGCAGCCAGATGATCGGATACAGGGCGAGTATCAGCAGGAGTCCGATGCCGACGGCAACAACCCATCTGGAAGGGTTTTTGAACCAAGCGGTCACGGAAACCGCCTGGGCTGCGCGGCTCTGAGTCGGTCGTTTTGACGACATGGGGTCATTCCTCATTATTCACTCAAGCAATATCCCGTCTGGCAAATCGGTAGAAAAACAGCGTAACCAGCAGACACTCTAGGGTCAGAAAAATGGCGATGGTGCTGCCGTAGCCATACTGGTTGACCGTAAACGCGGTCTTATACATGTACAGCGTCAGAGGCATGGTGGTGTTGCCCGGCCCGCCGCCGGTCAGCGCGAGAACCGATTCAAACACTTTCAGCGTACCATTCAGACTGAATATGATCGCCGTGACCAGCACCGGACGGAGCAGGGGTGTCACGATATAACGAACCAGTTTCCACTGCTGCGCCCCGTCCAACCGCGCCGCTTCGATGATTTCGTCCGGAATGTCGAGCAGCCCGGAGTAGAGGATGATCCCGTAAAACCCGATCGCCCTCCAGATGTCCATAATCACTATGACGACAAACGCGGTGCTGGACTGCCCCAGCCAGGGCTGAATCCATGCATTGAGATGAGCGGCATCGAGCAGCGCGTTGACAAGCCCATACTGTGGCGTGATCTCAAAAAGTTTGGTGAACATTTGTGCGACTGCCACCGTTGGCAGCACCACTGGAAAAAAGAGGATCGTTCGAACCAGTGCCGATGCTTTCTTCAGGTAAAATGTGTACACCAGCGCCAGCAGAAATCCTATGGCGATCTGGCCAGTTGACACAAACACGGCATAACGCAGACCAAATACCAGACTGTTGATAAAGTCGCGGTCGCCCCACAACTTTCCGAAGTTATTAAGGCCGACAAAGCGAAACCCGCTGAGCAGAGTACCTTCCTGAAAACTGTACACCACCGACCATACTACGGGTATCAGGACAATTACGACATAGATAAGGAGTGCCGGCCCGACAAACAAGAGGATTGCCTTACGATCACTGAGTATTTTCTGCATATCTCACGCCTCTCGCTTTCTGAGCTACCCCGTCGTACCCGGAATAAGGGAGCATCGTCCCCTTATTCCGGGACAGAACATCAAACAACTAGGTTAGTGCCTCACCTTACGCACGAGTATCGTTTTCAGCCCTCACCCCCTGCCCCTCTCCCTCAGGGCGAGGGGTGAAAAAGCGTTCGTCTGTTGGAAAGTCCTTCTCCCTGAGGGAGAAGGATTTAGGATGAGGGCAAACTGCGTAAGGTGAGTTAGTGCTAAACACCTTCGTCGAGGGCCGCTTGCAAGTCAGTCATGTATTGTTCCGCCGTATAGCCGGGATCGGAGATGAGCAGCTGTGCATTATCCCCGGCGACGACACTCGCTCTCGGGTTGAAGTACGCTTCCCACCATAAGAACGCATCGTTTGCGGTGTCCAGATTTTCCAGCACAATCTGCGTGAGCTGCGGTAAGTCATCGGATGGGTTGTTGACATTAAAGCCGGTAATCATGCCTAACGTGTTCATAGCGTGGTCACCATATTGGCTAAACACACATCTTATCCATTCTCCCACAGTCTCATTGTAGCCCGCCGAAGAAATGATGGTTGTCGTACCCACATTTATCGAGAAGTCTTCCAACGTGCCTTCGCCGCCCTCGACCAGAGGTACATTGAAATAGCCAATGTTTTCAGTCCCAATCAACGCCTGGGCGGGATCATTAAAACTTCGCAGTTCCCAACTGCCCATGTAATACATTGCCGCCCGACCCTGATTAAACAGGTCGAGCGCAGTGCCGTAGTCAAGCGTGGTCGGGCTGACTCCGAAATAGCCGCTTTCCGCCATATCCTTGAGTTCCTGGGCAGCCTCGATGAAACCCGGATCGGTCAACATCAATTCGCCATCGCGAACGCGCACCATGGCATCCGCGCCGTATACACGATTGGCATAAGCGGCAAGATAGCGCGTAATCGGCCACTTTTCTCTGCCCGCCAACGCAAACGCCTGGATCCCGTTTTCGTGGAAGACAGCGGCTGCGGCGAGCATTTCATCCCACGTCGTCGGTACATCCAAGTCATGGTCAGCAAACATCTGCTTGTTGTACCAGAAACCTTCGATATTCAGCTCAAGCGGCAGCGCATATAGACCCCGCCCTTGAACCCCGGCGGCAGCGATGGCGGCGGCAGCAGGATTTAGGCTGTCGTAGATGCCCAGTTCGGTGAAGAGTTCTTCGACATTGAGCACATAGCCGTTGTCGATCAGTTCGATAAGCTGTGGACCCGAATCTGCGCTGAACAGGGTCGGCAGGTTATTGTTGAGCGCAAGCTGGTCAATTCGCTGCCCCAGGGCGTCGAGGTTAATGCCTTCACGCTCGTAGCGCACATTGGGCATATCGGTTAGACACTGCGCCGACAATTCGCCAATGACCCTGTTAAACCCTACATCATCTTGCAGGATCGACAGATAGGTGATGACTACCTCATCCTGCGCCGTCGCAGGTGGAGCCGCGACGAGCAGCAAGCTCATGACGATGATCACGAGCATGAAAGGGAGAAAGCGATTCGTCTTCATTTTATTTTTGCCTTTTCCAGAACCATTTACGGACGAAGAACGGGACTAAGTATTTTTGACACAGCCGACCTAGCATGAAACCTCAGTCTGGTGAGCGGCTTGCCGGGGGCGGCTGCCCGAACTGAAAACAGATACAGAATGGCAGTTCTTATCGGACAGGTTCCCTTTCCGTTCACTATCCAGGCGGTCAGTGGGGTGTAAAGACGCTGCCAGCCATCCTGGAAATGAGTGCTGATTAGCTATATCGACACGTGTTATATACCACGTGTTGATGATTATTCTAGATAAATTTTTGCCGGTTGTCAAGGAGTGCATTTCACTTTTTCACTTTGGTGCAATCAAGTTCGGGGTTTGAACTCAAGTCGGAAATTCTGAGAGAATTTGCACTAAGAATTTAGTGATGATTAGTTTGCCTTTAAGCCCCACGATTAAATTACTTCGCGGGCTTCGAGAATCCCACGCGCGCTCAAATAGAGCGCGTCATGGGCGCGACTCCGCAGCACAATTGCAGGGCGTTCGCCCGCTTCGATTAAGTTCATGAAAGCATCAATATAAAGCCATTGGGCATCGCTGCCAATGACATCATCGGGGATCACGAGCGCTAATGGGCGGGCGACAGGTGTTGGTGGGGCGGCACGCCATCCCTTGATCAGCGCGGCGAGACGTTGCCCTGCTGGTTTGACTTGATTGTGAATGTCTAAGAGAGTGTCTAAAAAGGGGGATTAGGAATAGAATAGAGGGATGACAAACCGAGCAAGTTATCCCAGTGATCTGAGTGATAAACAGTGGGCGATGATCGCATCATCGATTCCAGCCGCAAAACCGGGGGGACGACC
>JBBQRJ010000185.1:0-8957 GCA_038214955.1 Aggregatilineales bacterium
ACCCCACCCCCGACCCCTCCCCGAATTCGAGGAGGGGAGCAAGCCGACTCCTGTTTGCGCCCTCCCCTGAATTCGGGGGAGGGAGGCGAGCGCAGCGAGCGGGGTGGGGGTCAATCTGACACCCTGCGTAAGGTGAGTTAAAAGGGGAAAGTGAAAGACAGATGTGCTTCACTTTTAACTTTCGACTTTTAACTTTTAACTCTCTTTTCGCCATACGTTTCGCTTCACATTAATCGTATAATAAAACCATCGAAGAAAAATCAAAGTTAAACCGAAGTGAAAGAGCGTATACAGAAGTTATTGGCTCAGGCGAATATCGCATCACGCCGCAACGCCGAGGAATACATCGAAAAGGGGCGCGTGCGCGTCAATGGGGTGATCGCCAAACTAGGCGAAAAAGCCGACCCCGACAACGATGTCATTGAACTGGATGGGGAAAAGCTGAAATTCAATCAGAAACCTATCTATATTGCCGTGAACAAACCGCGTAATGTGCTGGTCACGCACAAGGCACACCACACCGACGAGCGCGAAACGATCATCGACATGATCGGCAGACGTGAGCGTTTGTTCCCCATTGGTCGCTTAGATGCCGACAGCGAAGGGTTGGTCGTCCTCACGAACGACGGCGACCTCGCGCAAAAACTGACTCATCCGAGTTTCCGTCATACAAAAACCTATAAGGTTGATGTGTATGGCATTCCCGAAGCTGATGCGCTCGAAAAGTGGCGTAACGGCATTTATATTGATGATGAGCGTACCGCACCCTGCTTTGTCGAATTACTCAAGAGCATTCAAGGGATTTCGACGCTCGAAATCGTGATGATTGAAGGCAAAAAACGCCAGATTCGCCGCGTGGCGTCCGCATTGGGCTTCCCCGTGCGTAAACTCGTTCGCACGCACATCGGCACGCTGGAACTCGGTGATCTTGCGCCGGGAAGATCACGCGAACTCACAGATGATGAAATCAAGTTACTGCAACAACCCGCGCCGCAACTCAAGCAAATTGCCTCAAAATCGGCACGCCGCCGTTTGCAAAGTGATAATGCTTCGCGTCGTCCCCGCGTTCGTCGTGACGATGAGGGTGAAGTAGAAGATCGTCCGCGTCGTTCGTCGCTGTCACGTTTCCGCCATGAAGCTGAACGCGATGAGCAGTCCGCGAGTCCGCGTATTTACCGTGATGACGATGAGCGTCCACGCCGCAAGCCAGCCCCACGACAGGAAGTTGAAGGCGCTCCACGTATGGATCGTCCGCCGCGCCCACGTCGTGACAGTGATTCGAGTGACCGTCCCCGTCGTGAAGGTAGCTCAAGCACAGACCGCCCGCCGCGCCCGCGTCCCGACAGCGCGTCAAGTGATCGCCCACGTCGTGAAGGTAGCTCAAGCACGGATCGCCCACGTCGTGAAGGTAGTTCCAGCACGGATCGCCCGCGCTTTCCGCGCCGTGACAGCACATCCAGTGATCGCCCACGTCGTGAAGGTAGTTCCAGCACGGATCGCCCACGCTTTCCGCGCCGCGACAGCGCATCCAGTGACCGTCCCCGTCGTCCACGTCCCGACAGCGCATCCAGTGACCGCCCCCGTCGTGAAGGCGATTCTAGTGACCGTCCCCGCCGTGAGGGTAGTTCCAGCACGGATCGTCCACGTTTTCCACGCCGTGACAGCACGTCCAGTGACCGCCCCCGCCGTGAGGGTAGTTCAAGCACGGATCGCCCACGCTTTCCGCGCCGCGACAGTACATCGAGTGACCGTCCCCGTCGTGAAGGTGATTCTAGTGACCGCCCACGCCGCCCGCGTCCCGACAGCACGTCCAGTGATCGCCCACGTCGTGAAGGGAGCTCAAGCACAGACCGCCCACGTCGTGAAGGTGATTCTAGTGACCGTCCCCGCCGTGAGGGTAGTTCCAGCACGGATCGCCCACGCTTTCCGCGCCGCGACAGTACATCGAGTGACCGCCCGCGTCGTGAAGGTGATTCTAGTGACCGCCCGCGTCGTGAAGGTGATTCTAGTGACCGCCCGCGCCGCCCACGTCCCGACAGCACCTCCAGTGACCGCCCGCGTCGTGAAGGTGATTCTAGTGACCGCCCGCGCCGCCCTTCAACGGGAACGCCGCCCCGTCGTGACGATAATGCATCGCGTCCGCGCCGATCAACGACATCACGCCCGCCACGACGCGATAATAACACCGCGCCGCGCACTCCCCGTAAACGCAGAGACGACGACGCAGAATGACAGATAAAATCCTCAGCGTACAAGAATATGTCGCCATGCAGCCCACGCTGGCACGGCGACGCAACTTCATGCGTGCCGGGATGCGGGGGGTTTTCAAGCTGTTCACGTCTATCAATGTAACGGGAGCGGAAAACATCCCCGCCAGCGGTGGGACAATCGTCATGATGAATCACATTTCGCTGCTTGACCCGCTCCTGTGCATGGTGGTGGTCAAAGAGCGATTCGTTGTTCCCATGACGAAAGCCGAAAATATGGGAAATCCGCTGTTTGCGCCGTTCATTCGCTGGTGGGGATCGTATTCGGTGCAGCGCGGCGAGGTAGATCGTACCGCGCTCACCAATTCAATTGAACTGATCAAGAGCGGCGCGTTGATCTTGATCGCGCCAGAAGGTACACGCCAGAAAGACGGCTTATCACAGCCGAAAGACGGCATGACCTACATCGCCACCAAAGCCGATGCGATCATTTTGCCAACAGCGATCAGCGGGGCGAAAGACTGGCAAGACAATCTAAAACGTTTCAAACGCACGCAAATCAACGTGAATTTCGGGCGTCCCTTCAAGTTCAAGACCGACGGTAAACCGCGTGTCCCGCGTGAAGTCCTCGCGCAAATGACCGATGAAGCAATGTATCAGCTTGCCGCTGCTGTCAAAGACGAGTCGATGCGCGGCTTGTACAGTGACCTCAACAAGGCAACCACCCAATATCTTGAATTCGTAAATATTTAGGCGTTTTCTGCGAAAAGTTAAAACTGCCATCTTGTCACAATCTTGCTTTGCCGTTATTATTTGATTGGAGTAATTCATATCGGAGGTGAAACGGCAAAACGAGATTGGAGAGTGAATAGCGCATGGTCCTGCTGCGGCAGGATGACGAGGTGGCGGTTTCTCCCTTCATTGGGAGACTAATCTCCGGTCACACGGAGAGAAAATCGAAAGATCAGCGGATGCCGTCAGGACGACCCACCGTCCTCGTTTACTCCTCCTCCTAACAAAGAAAGGTACACCGCGAAACAGCCGGAAAACTGGCGGACAAGCGGTAAACCTGTGGTTTGACCCCCTGAATTTTTGATTCGGCGGGTTTGGCGTTGGACTGTCTGCCCCACACGTCCGCGTCGCACATTTCCTATGCATTGACAACTAAGGAGAACCCTATGTGCGGCATTGTCGGCTATGTTGGCGAGAAAAACGCTACCCCTATCATCATTGATGGTTTGCAACGCCTCGAATATCGCGGCTACGACTCGGCGGGCGTGGCGGTCTATCAAGACGGCGCGATTCAGATGCGGCGTGACATTGGTAAGCTGATCAACTTACGCAATCGGCTGCAAGTTGACCCGATTGGCGGCGGCATCGGCATCGGTCATACCCGTTGGGCGACTCATGGCGCTCCGGCGGAACATAACGCGCATCCTCACATCAGCATGGATGGCGAATTTGTGGTTGTGCATAACGGGATTGTCGAGAATTACCTCGAACTCCGCGAAGAACTTCAGGCAGAAGGTGTGGAATTCAAGTCGGAAACCGACACCGAAGTGATCGTGCAGTTGGTAGCACGATTTGCGGCGAACGGCGCACAAGGTGACATCACCGAAGCGACGCGCAAAGCAGTCGGCTACCTGCGCGGCGCTCATGCCATTGTCGTGATGAGCAAGCGCCAGCCAGATCGCTTGGTGGCAGTACGAATCGGCAACGCGGGCGGCGTGGCACTCGGTTTAGGCGAAGGCGAAAACTTCATCGCCTCCGACATCCCCGCCATTCTCGAACAAACGCGCAAGATGATCTTCCTAGAAACGCGGCAAATGGCAACGGTCTGGGCGGATCATTACACCGTGCAAACGCTGGACGGCACGCCCGTGAACGCGGTGATCCATGACATTGCGTGGGATCCGGTCAGCGCGGCGAAGGGCGAATACAAACACTTCATGCAGAAAGAGATTTTCGAGCAAGCCCGCAGCATCACGGACACCCTTCGCGGGCGGGTCGATTTCGAGCGCGAAGAAGTGATTTTAGGCGATTTGACGCTCACACCCGAACAGGCGAAAGACCTGCAACGGATCGTGACCGTCGCCTGTGGGACGAGCTACTACAGCGGATTAGTGGGTAAGTTCTACATCGAAAACATTGCCCGCGTGAACGTGGAAGTCGATTACGGCAGCGAATACCGCTATCGTAACCCGATCCTCAATGATAAAACGGCGGTTCTGGCGATCACACAGAGCGGCGAAACAGTGGACACGCTGGCAGCGATGGAAGAAGCCCGCGAAAAAGGCGCTATGCTGTGGAGCATCGTCAATTCGTTTGGCAGTCAGGCGATGCGTATCTCAGATGGCTACATCACCATGAACGCGGGCCCCGAAATCGGCGTGGCGTCCACCAAAGCGTTTACGTCAAGCATCGTGGATCAATACCTGCTGGCGCTGTATATCGGTCAACAGCGCGGCACGCTGACGCCAGAAGTGCGCCGCCAGCACATTCACGACCTCGCCCGTCTGCCTGATCTGGTGGGGCGCGTGCTGGACAACAGCGCAGCGGTTGAGGCGCTGGCGCACAAGCTGTATCACTATACCGATTTCCTGTATCTGGGGCGCGGCATCAATTACCCGATTGCTTTAGAGGGGGCGCTCAAACTCAAAGAGATCAGCTACATTCACGCCGAAGGCTACCCCGCTGGCGAAATGAAGCACGGACCGATTGCGCTGATTGACGAGCAAATGCCTGTGCTGGCAATTGCGCTCAAAGATGCGCTGTACGACAAGATGATCAGCCAGATTGAACAGGCGAAAGCACGCGGCGGCGTGGTGATTGCAATTGCCACCGAAGGCGATACGTTCATCAAGACCAAAGCCGATCATGTGCTGTATATTCCCGAAGCGCCGGAAATGCTCAACCCGATTCTCGCGGTGATCCCGCTGCAACTGCTGGCATATGCTGTCGCAGTCGCACGGGGCGCAGACGTTGACCAACCGCGCAATCTGGCAAAAAGCGTCACAGTAGAGTAACGCAGAGTAGGGACGACACATGTGTCGCCTTTTGAAAGAGGACGAGGCAGTGCCTCGTCCCTACGAAAACGAATTTTGCAGATTAGCGAATCTCGACGCTGCCTGAACTCAGGCTAGACACCGTGATGTTGATTTGCACCTCGGCGCTGTCGTAACCTTCGGTTTGCCAGACGCCTTCGTTCTCATCTTCCCCGCTGATTTTGTTCACGACTGCGGGAACGGTCACAGCACCCGAACTATGAGACACAACTTCCAAACGTACCGCTGCCCCTTCCGGCACATCAACGACCACATTACCCGAACTACCAGACAAAGTGGCATCAAGGGCTGTGCCTTCGCCTAAGTTGATCGTCATACCGCCCGAACTGGTTGTCCCAACAACGCTGATGATGCTATCAGCCCCCGTTGTGATCACGAAACTGCCGGAACTCATCTGAATCGCGTCGAAGTTGACCTGCGCTCCATCTTCAAGTACGGCATTGAGAGCGCCCGAACTGCTGCCGACATTGACCCGATAAGGTGTCTCGTTGGCGGGCAAGCTGAGATCAATACTTCCCGAACTCACACCGACAGACAATGCTGTGAGGGTGAAATCAGCTAGATTCAAATTCACATCACCAGAACTGACTGCAACAGCCAAACCGAGCGGTATATCACGGTTGACTTTGACATCCCATTCCAGTTCACGATCTGTGAAACTCAAGTTGCCCACATTTTCAGAGAGTTGAATAGTGCGGTTTGGATTCGTTCCCTCATCAAAAGTGATTTCCCCGATATATTCAATGGTTGCATCAAACAGTTGATCCCCCGTGATGGGCGTTACGGTGATATTCCCTGCTGACCCACCCAAAACAACCGTTGCCGATTCAACGCCAGCAGAAGTCGTCGCATAATGACCTGTTTTTAGTTCAACGCGGTTGCATCCCGCAAATAAACTCATGATGACAAGTGCAATTCCAAAACGCAGTACCATAGGGTTAACTCCAATGTTATTGATAATCAGTGATTAGTACGCAGGTTTGAGAACAAGGTTGCATCTTTTCTCACGAGCGCAGGTGCGTTCGATCAATTCTGCGACTTTGAGCGGTAGGCTTGGGTCTCGCTCGATTTCGAGAAACCAACTGGCACTCAAGCACGCATAAGCATAGGTGAAGGACAGCACACGGGAAAGATCGATACGTAATTCCTTTGCGAGAATTCCAGCATTCTTCAATAGTCGCGCCTCGTTTGTGACCAGTTCCGGCAAATTGTCAGGGTTACACAGCGTATTCGCAGCATCGTAAGTTCGTTCGCCGATCAAGCCTTTTGGGTCATAGGCAAGCCAACCGCGCTGTGCCTGATGCCGAATATTCCAGTGATGAATGTCGCCATGAAGCACGCGCACCTCTTGAGGATGGGCGATAAGATTTTCAGCGACACGCGCCGCCCGCACATAAATGGAATCCACATTCGCCGTTTGATCGGTTGTCGTTTTGCGGAACAGAGAGCGAAATCTACGTTTGAGAGTCGTCAATCCGTCCGGCAGTGGAGCAGTAGGTTTCAGTACCCTCGATGGGTTTTGGCTGAGTGAAATCTCATGACATCGAACGCTAATCATCCCGCGTGACTTTGGGCGTGGGTCTTCGCCGCCGATCTGGAACCGGGCGAAGCTGCCGCGAGTCGACTGCTATCCGGGGATCACTCGATTTATCCATTGTGCGACCATACACCCGCTCACCATTCGCGTTATACGTGTAGCCGACGATGTTACGACCATCGCGGATACTGCCCGCGTAATCCTCCCAGAGGTTTTCAGGATTAGGCGCGTGCGGGGCTTGACTCTCGCGTTGGGGCTGCTGCTGTGATTTTGGTTTTAGACGGTAGACCATTGACCCAACAGAGCGAACATCATTCGATATTTCGATAAGCAGATCAATCGCCTTTGCGCCGCCATAGGTAAACAGCATATAGATCAGTCCGGTCAAAAGTGTACTGCCTATACGGTAGCCAAACTGCAACCAATCAATAGGCACAATCGGCATGGAACGGAGTTGAAAACTAAGCGCGTTCACCGTGTCAGCCACAACCATAAAGAGAAATACCAACGCGGAACACAGTTTGAGCAATAGGCTAATGAGCCGTAAAGATCGCCGTGTATTCATTACAGACTCCTCAACTAAACCAGTGCTTTCATTGCCTTCACGATTTTCTTTTGTGTTTCCTTGTCAGCACTTCGCAATGTTTCTACCGCTTCGCGCTCCAGTGTTGATAGATGTCCGGCATCTACGGTTTCAGTACCCTCGATGGGTTTTGGCTGAGTGAAATCGCTAAAGCCGAAGACATTGCCGACGTGATCATGTGTTTCAGTACCCTTGATGGGTTTTGGCTGAGTGAAATAGTATAGCATGTACGAGCAATACAGCGAAGTCGCGGTTTCAGTACCCTCGATGGGTTTTGGCTGAGTGAAATTTGACGGGCGCGAGATCACGAATAGCAGATTGCAGTTTCAGTACCCTTTTCATCGTCAATACCAACCGGTGTCAGCATCTTGAGTACAACCCGCGCCGATTGATAGGTAACGACATAAACCTGACTGGTTGCCGTTTGTGCAAGCGGTTCAGGGTCAGATAAGTTCCACGTTTCCAGATAGTGAGTGAGTTTAGTTGTCATAGTAGACCCATTATAAACCGTCCTGACGATTTATGTATCACCATATTGACATTTAGAACAAAATTTCGTATCCTATTTCATATGCACATAAAAACAGAGTCCGACACGATCCAGAAATTGGCACTCATGGGCGAAAACGCCGCCTTCGAGTCCGCTGGCGATTCGCCACAAGCCGAGCGTCCCTATCAATCACACAGTTTAGCCGAATGCATCACCAACGTCAGCACGCCAAAGGGCAAGAAGCCTGTCCTCAAGACGATGGTGACAACCGCGTGTGAGAAGAACTGTTTCTACTGCCCGTTTCGGGCGGGGCGGGGCAAAACCAAGCGTGTGACCATCTCGCCCGACGCGCTGGCGAAAGCATTTGACCAGCTTCAACAGGCAAAATTGGCGGACGGGATTTTCCTCTCGTCGGGGATCATCAAGGGCGGTGTCACGACGCAAGACAAGATCATCGACACAATTGAGATCATCCGTCGCAGATACGGCTACAAGGGTTATGTCCACCTCAAGATTATGCCGGGTTCGGAATACGATCAACTGGTGCGTGCCATGAAATTAGCTGATCGCATTTCGATCAATCTTGAAGCGCCGACTCAAGAACGCCTCACCGCGCTTGCGCCAAAGAAAGATTTCACCAACGACCTGTTACAGCGTGTGCAGTGGGCGCATGAGATCAAGAAAAAGACCGGCTCAAAGACCAGCATCGTGACTCAATTCGTGGTCGGCGCGGTAGGCGATACCGATCTCGAACTGCTGTCGCTGACCGAAAAACTGCATCGGCAAATGGATTTAGCGCGGGCGTATTTCTCGGCGTTCCATCCGGTGATTCAGACGCCGCTAGAGAACACCGCCGCCGTTGCGCCGCTGCGGGAGCATCGCTTGTATCAAGCGAGTTTCCTCGTGCGCGATTACGGATGGAGCGTGGAAGAACTCAGCTTTGCGGCGACGGGCAATCTGCCGCTTGATATTGATCCCAAAAAGGCTTGGGCAGACGTGAATTTACTGCACGCCCCTGTTGACCTCATGCGGGCGAATCGAGAAACGCTGATGCGAGTCCCCGGCATTGGTTTGA